>JAFSWT010000152.1 GCA_017444395.1 Schwartzia sp. (in: firmicutes)
AGGCCACATCTGCATACAAAAACCGAAAGTGGAATTTAGTCCTACTCTTCAAAGTTCGACTGGAGTCCGCTCTCTTGGCGTGCGAAAAAACGAATCGGATTTTACGGGAAATCATGTCCCCGACTCGGCCTGTAACAGATAGTCCTCCCATTTTTTCGTGCTTTGGACCTATGAATTTCCCCGGGCTGTAATAGTAGTTTCCACTGTCCATTTCCGTGCTTCGTAAGTGGAATTTAAGTTTACAGTTCAGCTTTATTTTTTTCAGTAATCCGGTCAAGGAGCCGCGCGGCCAGTTCGCGCTTGGAAAGCAGCGGGAATTCCTCGACGGTGCCATTCCTCGCGATCAGCTTCGCGAGGTTCGTCTCGGTGTTGAAACCGGCGCCGGGCTTCGTCACGTCGTTGGCCACGATGAAGTCGAGATTCTTCTTTTCGAGCTTGCTTTGGGCGTAGGCCAAAAGGTTTTCCGTCTCGGCGGCGAAGCCTACCAGGATTTGCCCCGGCTGTTTCCGCTGCCCCAGCTCCCGGAGGATGTCAGGGTTCTTTTCCAGCCGGAGGGTGATTTCCCCGGCGTCCTTCTTGATCTTGTTCGGGGCGACTGTCATGGGCCGGTAATCGGCCACTGCCGCCGCCTTGATGACGATGTCAATCGCAGGGAAAACGGCCAGGACTGCCTCGCGCATCTGGGCGGCTGTCTCCACCGGCACGAAGCGCTTCAGGCCTTCCGGCGGCGTCAGGGACGAGGGGCCGGAGACCAATGTGACGGCAGCGCCCCGGGCGGCGGCTTCAGCGGCGATGGCGTAGCCCATGCGGCCGCTGGAACGGTTGCCGATGTAGCGCACCGGGTCAATGGGCTCCACGGTGCCCGCAGCCGTGACCAAGACGTTTTTGCCCGCCAGCGTCTTTTCCGGCCGGAAGAAATCGTCCAGCGCCTTCACCAGCACCGCCGGCTCCGGCAGGCGGCCGGGGCCGTCCGTCCCACAGGCGAGATGGCCGGTGGCCGGCTCGATGATATGGGCACCCCGGGACCGGAGCGTCGCGATGTTTTGCTGCGTCGCCGGATGTCCGTACATCCGGCTGTTCATCGCCGGCGCGAAGAAGAGCGGCGCCGGCGTCGCCAGGAGCGTCGTCGTCAGCATATCGTCAGCGATGCCGTGGGCTGCCTTGGCCAGGAGATTCGCTGTAGCCGGAGCTATCAGGAACGCGTCGGCGAGGTTCGCCAGCGCGATGTGGGCCACGTTCCAGTGCGTCACCGGCGCCCACATATCCGACGCCACCGGCTGGCCGCTGATCTCGCGGAAAGTCAGCTCCGTCACGAACTCCTTCGCCGCCCGCGTCATGATGACGTGGACTTCAGCTCCCGCCTGGCGCAGCCGGCTGGCAACCTCCACCGCCTTGTAGGCGGCAATGCCGCCGGTCACGCCCAGGACAATCTTCTTCCCGTCGAGCATCTGAATCCTCCATCTCCTTGTTCCGGGCATGGTCCCGGACTATTTCAGCCGGGTCCGGTTCCGCTCGTATAGGATCTTGCTTTCCGCCACCTCGGCCAACGCTTTGGTGACGTTCTTCGTCGTCTGGGCCTTGACTTTGACTTCCGCCCCGTCCAGAATCTGGCGGGCTCTTTTCGCGGCCAAAACCACCAGGGTATAGCGGCTGTCCACCTTTTCCAACAGCACGCTCATGGGCGGATGTACGATATCCATGATAATCTCTCCTTTTATTTACGGTAACTGGCCGATGGTTTCTATGAGGGCAGCGTTGCGGGAGACCCGGCAGTGCTCGGCGGTGAGGATGGACCAGATGGTTTCCACGGACCGGTCCACTTCCTCGTTGACCACGACGTAGCGGTATTCCTTCGCCACCGCGATCTCGCCGGCCGAGGCCGCCAGCCGGCGCCGGATGCTCTCCTCGTCATCCTGTCCCCGCCCCCGGATGCGCCGCTCCAGCTCGGCCAGCGACGGCGGCAACAGGAAGATGAAGATGCCATTGGGGAACCGCTTCTTGACGCTCATGGCGCCCTGGGTGTCGATTTCCAGCAGAATGTCCTGCCCCGCCGCCAGGCGGTCTTGAATCTTCCGGAACGGGGTCCCGTAATAGTTGCCGAATACCTCCGCCCACTCCAGGAGTTCGCCGTCGGCGATCATCTTCTCGAAGACCGGCTTGTCCAGGAAATAATAATTGACGCCCTCCTTCTCTCCGGGGCGCGGCGGCCGCGTCGTCGCCGAGACGGAGTAAGCGATCTGGGGATAGCGCGCCAAAAGAGCGGCGCAGACCGTCCCCTTGCCGGTGCCGGAGGGCCCGGATACTACAATCAGGCAGCCTTTGTTCATGATTCGTCTTCCTTTGATCTGAAATCCTGTTCCTCCTCATCCATGGCACGGCGGGCCACCGTCTCCGGCTGCAACGCCGAGAGAATCACGTGGCCGCTGTCGGCGATGAGCACCGCCCGTGTCTTGCGTCCGTAGGTCGCGTCGATGAGGCGGCTCTCGTCCCGGCACTCCTGGACGAGCCGCTTGATGGGCGCGGACTCCGGGCTCACGATGGCGATGATGCGGCTGGCGGAAACAATATTGCCAAAGCCGATATTGATGAGCTTGAACTCCATGATCCCATCCCTTCCTCTGCGTCGATTATTACTCGACGTTCTGCACCTGCTCCCGCAGCTTCTCGATCTCGCTCTTGACCTCGACGGTGATCCGGGTTGCCCGGGTGCTGTTGGCCTTGGAGGCGATGGTGTTGATTTCCCGGTTCATCTCCTGGATGAGGAAATCGAGCTTGCGCCCCACCGGCTCGGCCGGCGCCTCGATGATGGAGCGGAACTGCTGGAAATGGCTCCGCAGCCGCACGATCTCTTCCGTATAATTGACCCGGTCAGCGTAAATCGCCGTCTCCTGGATGATACGGTTCTCATCGATCTCCGAAGCGGCCAGGAGCTCGGACAATGTCTTTTCCAACCGGTCCCGGTAACGCTGGACAATCTCCGGGCCCAGTCCCGCGACTTCCTCCACCATGTCTTCCAGCTTCTTCAGCCGCCGCAGGAAGTCCGCCGCCAGATTCGCCCCCTCGGTTTCCCGCATGGCCACGAAGCGGCCCATCGCCTCGTCCAGCGCGGCCAGCAGCAACGGCCCCGCTCCGGCCATATCGTCCGGGGGCTCAATCGTAGTCAGTACCCCGGGATAGGAGGCGATTTCCAGCACCGTCGAGGGGCGGGCCAGACGAAGGGAGTCACTGATTTCCTCTAAGGCTTTATGGTACGCAATCGCCAGGTTTTTGTCAACCCGAATTTCCCGGGGCCGTTCCCGCTTGTCCTCGAACTGCACGCTGACGGTCAGCTTGCCCCGGGAAGCGTACTCGCGGATCTTGCCTTTCATGGCCTCGGCCAGCGAATCCAGAACCCGCGGCATCCGGAAGTCCGTCTCCAGGAACCGTTGATTCACCGCCTTGACCTCAATCTGGACGCGGTATTCTTCACTCACCGCCTCGCCGGCACCGAAGCCGGTCATGCTTCTCAGCATAAGCTCCCTCCCGCTGTCAAATCTCTGTCTCCCCGGCAAAGGTCATCTCCGCCGGGCCGGTCATGTAAATATGGTCATCCGCCGCCCACTCGATGAAGAGCCGGCCGCCGTCGAGGGCGACCTCCGCCGCCCGGTCCGTCCGCCCGGTGAGCGACGCGGCCACCAGCGTCGCGCAGGCACCGGTGCCACAGGCCATCGTCACCGCCGCGCCCCGCTCCCATACCCGCATCCGGATATGCTGCCGGTCCCGCACGACAGCGAATTCCACATTCGTCCGCCGCGGGAACCAGGCGTGCGTTTCCAGCGCCGGGCCGTATTTCCCGATGGGAAAATCCGTCAGATCCTCCAGAAAGATGACACAGTGGGGATTGCCCATGGAAACGCCGGTGATGGAAAAAGAACGGTCCAGCACCTCCAGCGGCTCCTCCTGAACCCGCCGGGCGCCGAAGCCGGCGATGGGAACGCGCTCCGCTTCCAGCACCGGCTGCCCCATATCCACCCGGACGCCGGTCACGTGTCCGCCCTCAAGCTGCACTTCGGGCCGCAGGATGCCGGCGCCGGTCTCGGCGGTGAACGCCGCCGGTACCAGGCCCCGCTCGTAGGCGAGTCGGGCGAAGCAGCGGATCCCGTTGCCACACATTTCGGCCTCGCTGCCGTCGGCGTTGAGAATCCGCATGCGGATATCCGCCTTTTCCGACGGCAGGAGCAGGATCAGCCCGTCGCCGCCGATGCCGAAATGGCGATCACAAAGACGCTTCGACAGTTCGCCGGGCGCCGTCAGACGCCCTTCCATATCCTCCAGCAGGATGAAATCATTGCCGCATCCCTGCCACTTCGTGAACGAGGTTTTCATAGCCTTCCTCCCTGGCGATGGTAATAGCAGAAAAAGGATACTGATATTTTAATGGCTCCGGCCCTCTTATGCAAGGGGGCAACCGGCGTCTTTCTCTCCGTCGTGGCCGCCGTCAGGCGTAGTAGCCGACGCCGGCGGCGAAGAGCTGCTGGTCCTTGTCGCCGGGGACGTTGATGGCGATATTCGCCCCTGCGCGTTCGGAATGCCCCATCTTGCCCAGGACGCGGCCGTCGGGGCTGGTGATGCCCTCCACGGCGAAGACGGAACCGTTGGGGTTGTACCGGATATCCAGTGTCGGCGCTCCCACCGGATCGACGTACTGGGTAGCGATCTGTCCCCGGACCCGGAGTTTGGCGATGACCTCCCGGTCAGCGAAGAACCGGCCCTCGCCGTGGGAGACCGCGATGGTGTGGAGGTCGCCGACGTTCACGTTGGCGAACCAGGGCGAGAGGTTCGAGACGACCCGGGTCTGCACCATGCAGGAAACATGGCGGCCGATGGTATTGAAGGTCAGGGTGGGGGAGGCGTCGGTGAGCAGACGGATTTCACCGTAGGGCAGAAGACCGAGCTTGACGAGGGCCTGGAAACCGTTGCAGATGCCCAGCATCAGCCCGTCCTGCTGGCCGAGGTGCTTGGTGACAGCCTCTTCGATTTTGGGATTGCGGAACATGGCGGCGATGAATTTTCCCGAGCCGTCCGGTTCGTCACCGGCGGAGAAGCCGCCGGCCAGCATGACGATCTGGGCTTCGTGGATGCCTTTGGCGATGGCTTCGGCAGACTCCGCCACATCCCGGGGGGTAAGGTTCCGGATGACCAGGGTACGCACTTCCGCTCCGGCCTGCTCGAAGGCGCGGGCGGATTCGTACTCGCAGTTCGTACCGGGGAAAACAGGAATGAAGACCCGGGGCCGGGCGTAGTGCGCTCTGGCCTGGATGCGCGGCCCCTGCTGATAGAGGACGGTCTGGGGCGCCGAGCCGGTCTGGCGCGCCTGGGTGGGGAATATCTTTTCCAGGGGCGCTGTCCAGGCCCGCTCCACCTCGGCCAGCGTCAGCACGACCTGGCCGCAGACGACGCTGTCCACCAGCGTCGTGGTGCCCAGCTCGTAATAGTTCGTGCCCTCCAGGACCTCTGTCAATTCCAGGCCGGAGGGAAGCTCCAGTACCAACGTGCCGTAGTCCGGACGGAAGAGATCGTCCCGCTGGAGTACCCGGCTGAAATTCATGCCAACGCCGTTGCCCAGGCACATGCGGGAAATGGTGGCGGCGATGCCGCCGGCGCGCACCGTGGCCGCGGCCAGCACCTTGTGGGCGGCGGTCAGGGCCTGTACCCGCTCGAAATTCTTCAGCAACTGCCGGAAATTTGGCATATCATGGGCATCCCGGGGGCAGGGCAGAACGACGACTTTGCTGCCGGGGAACTTGAACTCCGCCGACACGGCCCGCTTCGCCGACATCACGCCAACGGCGAAGGCGGCTACCGACGGCGGCACATGGATGTCCATGAAGGAGCCGGACATGGAATCCTTACCGCCGATGGCGGGAATGCCGAGCTCGTGTTGGGCCCAAAGAGCGCCCAGCAGAGCGATGAAGGGCTTGCCCCACTTCTTCGGGTCAGTGCCCAGACTCTCGAAATACTCCTGCAGGGAAAGGCGGGTGCGGTCCACCCGGCCGCCCAGGGCGACAATTTTCGCCGCCGCCTCCACGATGGCGTAAATCGCGCCGTGGAACGGGCTCCACTCCATGAGATGGGGGTCAAAACCATAGGTCATGGCCGTGGCGGTGACAGTGTCACCGTGGAGCATGGGGAGCTTGGCGATCATGCCCTCCTGAGGCGTGAGCTGCTTCTTGCCGCCGAAGGGCATCAGCACGGAGCCGGCTCCCACGGTGGAGTCGAAGCGCTCGGCCAGTCCCTTCTGGGAGCAGACGTTGAGCTCGCCGAGGTTCGCCAGCCAGGCGGCGGAAAGGTCCCGGCCGCACTGTTTCACGGACTCCGGGATCTGCCAGAGGTAGCGGTGCTCCGCCGACGGCGAGGCGACGCGGGCCTCCACGCGCTGACGGACGCCGTTGGTATCGAGGAAGCTGCGGCTGATGCTGACGATGGTCTTGCCCCGCCACTCCATGACGAGCCGCGGGTCAGCGCTGACCATGGCCACGATGGTCGCTTCGAGGTTTTCCTCGGCCGCCGCCTGGACGAAATCGTTGACGTCTTTCATGGCGACGACCACGGCCATGCGCTCCTGGGATTCGGAGATGGCCAGCTCGGTGCCGTCCAGCCCCTCGTATTTCTTGGGCACCGCGTCAAGATTGATCTGGAGCCCCGGCGCCAGCTCGCCGATGGCCACGGCCACACCGCCGGCGCCGAAATCGTTGCAGCGCTTGATGAGGCGGGCGGCTTCGGGGCGGCGGAAAAGCCGCTGGATCTTGCGCTCCGTGGGTGGGTTGCCCTTCTGGACCTCAGCGCCACAGGTCGCCAGAGAATCCACCGTGTGCCCCTTGGAGGAGCCGGTAGCGCCGCCGCAGCCGTCCCGGCCGGTACGGCCGCCCACGAGGAGTACGACGTCGCCTGGCTCCGGGGCCCGGCGCACCACGTTGGCCTTCGGCGCCGCCGCGATGACAGCACCGATTTCCAGCCGCTTCGCCTCGAAGCCCGGGTGATAGATTTCCGTCACCTGACCGGTAGCGAGACCGATCTGGTTGCCATAGGAGCTGTAGCCCGCCGCCGCTTTCTGGGTGATTTTCTTCTGGGGCAGCTTGCCCATCCGGGTTTCGCCGATAGGCCGTCGGGGGTCGGCCGCCCCGGTCAGGCGCATGGCCTGATAAACATAGGAACGCCCCGACAGGGGGTCCCGGATGGCCCCGCCCAGACAGGTGGCGGCGCCGCCGAAGGGCTCGATTTCCGTCGGGTGGTTATGGGTCTCGTTCTTGAACATGACCAGCCATTCTTCGGGGTTTCCGTCATGCTCTGCCTTGACCACGATGGAGCAGGCGTTGACCTCCTCCGACTCGTCGAGGTCATCGAGCTTTCCTTCCTTTTTCAGCGCCTTCATGCCCATGACCGCGATGTCCATGAGGGTCACGTCGTGCCGCTGCATCTCCTTGTCCCCGTAAACCGCCAGCCGGTCGTCCACATAGCGGTGGTACGCCTTCTCGAAAAGCGGCGTGAAATAGCCCCGCTCGAAATCCACCAGATCGATGGCGGTGGTGAAGGTGGTGTGGCGGCAATGGTCGGACCAATAGGTATCCAGGACCCGGAGCTCGGTGATGGTGGGCGGGCGCTTTTCCATCTCCGCGAAGTAGCGCTGGCAGAACTCCAGATCGTCAAAGCTCATGGCGAGGCCCTTTTCCACCCGGAAATTCTGGAGCTCGTCCAGACTGAAGCTGTTGAACCGGGTCAGCACCTCCACATCCGGCGGCGCCGTCATCTCCATTGCCAGCGTCTCCGGCTTGTCCATCGCCGCCTCCCGGCTTTCGATGGCGTTGATCAGATAGCCCTTGATGCGGGCCATCGTCATATCATCGATGTCACCCACCAGCACCACGACCGTGGCGGTGCGGATCTGCGGCCGCTCTTTCCGGGTGATGAGCTGGACACACTGGGCGGCCGAGTCCGCCCGTTGGTCATATTGACCGGGCAGCGGTTCGATGGCGAAAGAGCGGGCGCCCTTGAAAGCCGGCAGTTTCTCCTCGTAAATGATATCCACCGGCGGCTCGGCAAAGACGACGTCACGGGTGCGGAGGTACTCCTCCTCGCTGAGTCCCTCGATGTCATAGCGGGTGATGAGCCGGACCGCCTTGAGGTCCAGCAGGCGGAACGTCTCGATGAGGTCCGCTGTAAGCTGTTGCGCCGGGATGTCAAAAAAGCCCTGACGCTTTTCCACGAAAAGCCTTCTGACTGCCATATCTTCCTCCTGCTCTGTCCCCGGGCCGGCGGCCCGGCGGGCGACTGTGCCGCTGAACCGGCGTTTGGACTGAAATGCCGTAAATCCCGATTGTTTTTCCGCCGGGAAAAACGCATTCGTCAGCATTTCAACGGGCGTACCCGTTATACTTTCCGGGCGAAGGACGGATGCTCGTCCAAGAGCGCCAGATCAAGCTTGATGATGACCTTCGTCACCGGCGACGGGGCCTCTATCATCGTGAACGGCCGGTGGACATCCTTCGGCGAGAGCATCACGAAGTCACCCGCCATGATGGGGAAAGTGCTTTCCGGCACCAACCCCTCGAAGAACTCAACGTCCCTGGTCTCGTCGTAGGGGGTGCGAACGACGAGGTCCGGGCTCATGGGGCAAATGCCCAGATACTCCTCACCCTCCACCATGTAGAGGATATCCATGAAGCGGCGATGCGCCTCGCAGACGCACTCCTCCACGGGCCGTGTGTTATAGCGCATGATGGTCGCGTAGCAGCGGCCGCCATCTATCTCATAGCGCTCGCCCTCTTGCATCACCGTGAAATCCTGTGTCTCAAGAAATGCCAGTGCCTTTTCCACGGCGGGAGGGAACTTTTTCTTCCTCGGCCCCGCCAACTTGCCAATCAGCATAACCAACTCTCCTTTGCCGCACCGCTTCCGGTGCGTGTTTCGGTAAAATCTTCTTGCCACGGGTTATGGTCTATGATATTATCATTTTAATAAAAAAACTTCTTATATGCAACGATTGGACCCGGACTTTTTCGGGAAACGACAAAAATTTCCTGCCGCAGGCCCCCCCGCCTCCCACCGGGACGGGGATTTCTTTCTGCCAGAGCGGAGGAAGGAGGATATCATATGCAGGAACTTCTGGAACTTCTGGAGAACGACGCCCGCCGGCCGGTCAGCGAGCTGGCCGGGGTACTCCGCCGCAGCGAATACGAGGTGGAAAAGACACTTCAATCGCTGGAAAAAGAGAAGATCATCCTGGGTTACAACACCCTGATTGATTGGAACAAAGCGGGCCGCAACACCGTCACGGCGGTCATCGAGGTCAACCTGACGCCCCAGCGGGAAGTCGGCTTCGACGCCATCGCCGCCCGGGTGTCGCGCTTCGACGAGGTGCGCGCCGTCTATCTGATGAGCGGCAGTTTCGACCTCCTGGTCATCATCGAGGGCGAGTCCCTGAAGGATGTGGCGGACTTCATCGCCACCCGGCTGGCCACCATTGAGGGCGTGACCTCAACCCGCAGCCATTTCCTGCTGAAAGCCTACAAGAAGGACGGCATCCTCATTGAGGGTCGCGAGCCTGACCGACGGCTGGTGGTGTCGCCATGAGAGACTGGAAGGACATTCTTTCGCCGGCGGTGCAGAACGTTCCCCCCTCGGGCATCCGCAGGTTTTTTGACATCGCCGCCGAGATGGACGACGTCATCTCGCTGGGAGTCGGCGAGCCGGACTTCGTGACCCCCTGGACCATCCGGGAAAGCTGCGTTTACGGCTTGGAGCAGGGCTACACCTCCTATACCGCCAACCGCGGTATGCCCGAATTGCGCGATGAGATCGCGCGGCATTACGCTGACCGCTACGGCCTGGACTACGACGGCGGCGAGGATGTGCTGGTGACAGTAGGCGTCAGTGAGGCTCTGGACCTCGCTCTGCGGGCAATCCTGGCACCGGGGGACGAAGTGCTGATCCCCGAGCCCTGCTATGTCTCCTACAAGGCCTGCACTTCTCTGGCCGGCGGCGTGCCGGTCCCCGTCCCGGCCAAAATCGAGAACGAGTTCCGCATCACGCCGGACGACCTCGCCCGGCATCTGACGGCTCGCACCAAAGCGTTGCTCATCGGCTATCCCAACAACCCTACCGGCGCTGTCATGGGGCGGAAGGATTTGCTGGCCGTGGCCCGCTTCGCCGAAGAGCACGATCTCATCGTCATCTCCGACGAAATTTACGGCGACCTCACTTATGGCGATGAGGAACACATTTGCTTCGCGTCGCTCCCCGGCATGAAGGAGCGCACCATACTGCTGAACGGATTCTCCAAGGCCTATGCCATGACCGGCTGGCGCATCGGCTACGCTATGGGCAATCCGGCGGTCATCGCGGCGATGACGAAAATCCATCAGTACACCATGCTCTGCGCGCCCATCACCGCCCAGGTCGCGGCCATTGAAGCTCTGCGCCGGGGCGAGAAGTACATGAAAAAGATGGTAGCGGAGTATGACCGCCGTCGGGGCTACATCTACCGGGGACTCACGGAAATCGGCCTGCGCTGTTTCGAACCGAGGGGGGCCTTCTACATCTTTCCCGACATCACCTCCACCGGCCTTACCTCAGAGGAATTCGCCGAGCAGCTCCTGACCAGCGAGCACGTCGCCCTTGTCCCCGGCAGCGCCTTCGGCGAATGCGGCGAAGGCTACGTGCGTTGCTCCTATGCCACCGCTCTCGACCAGATTGGCGAGGCTCTGGCCCGCATCGAAAACTTCGTAAAGAAACGCTGTAAAACCGCTTGAACCCGTACTTTCCGGGTTCGCTGTGCCAAATATTCCCAACACGAAATTGCCGATCGTTTTATGCCATTTTAACATAAACCGTGACGACCGGGTCTCATTTCTGATAAAATATGGGTATACGCTTTTGCATTGTAAAGGACCGGACCCAAAGATGGGCGTGGGTCCAACTTTGAAGCGGGAGGATGGCTTCATGCAGAATAATCGACTGCGGTATCTCCGGGAAAAAGAAGCGCTGACGCAGACGAACATCGCCAACGCGCTCCATATCGGCCAATCGACGTACAACCGCTACGAGCGGGGCGTCCGGGAACCTGACCATGAAACCCTCAAGAAAATTGCCGATTATTTCCACGTGTCTCTGGATTTCCTTTTGAAGCATGATCGTCCCTATACCCGGAAAGAGCCGGGCATTGAACTCTCGTCCTTCCTCATGGACGGTTCCTACAAGATCTTTTCCCGTACACCGACACAAAAGGACCGGCGGAAGCTGGTGAACCTCGTCAATGCCCTGTACGGCGACGAGGCGGACAATAAGAAATCAAACGGAAAATCCGACGAACCTTAATGGACTTGAAGAAGAATACGAAAACCCCCGCCAGCCTCTGCCAGCGGGGGTTTTTCGATTGTACAGGATTTACTTCAGCAAACCGGCCAGCGCGTCGCCGCATTCGCTGGTAGAGGACTTGCCGCCCTGGTCCGGCGTCAGCGAGATCCTCTCCACCAGCATCGTCTCGATGGCCTGGATGATCTTGGCGCCCCAATCCTCGTGGCCGAGGAAGTCCAGCATCTGGGACGCCGCCCAGATCGAGGCCAGCGGGTTCGAGATGCCGCGGCCGGCGATGTCCGGCGCCGAGCCGTGGATGGGCTCGAACATGGAGGGGAAGGTCCGCTCCGGGTTCAGGTTGGCGCCCGCGGCCAGTCCCATGCCGCCGGCGATGGCCGCGCCGAGATCGGTCAGGATATCGCCGAAGAGGTTCGAGGCCACGACGATCTGGAAGCGCTTCGGATCCTTTATCATGAACATCGAGGCGGCGTCCACCATCAGCGAATAGGTCTTGACATCCGGGAACTCTTTGCCCACCTCGGCGAAGATCTGATCCCAGAACACCATCGAGTAATTCAGCGCGTTGCCTTTGCTGATAGAAGTCAGCGTCTTCTTCTCCTTATGGGCCAGCTGGTAGGCGTAACGGATGACTCGCTCGCAGCCCTTGCGGGAGAACACGGCGTTCTGGATGACGACCTCCTGGGGAGTGTCCTTGTACAGCCAGGCACCGGAGCCGGAATACTCGCCCTCGCTGTTCTCGCGGATGAACGTCATATCGATGTCTTCCGTCCTGGCGCCGATCAGCGGGCAGATGGCCCCCTTCACGAGCTTCACCGGACGCAGGTTGATATACTGGTCGAAATCATGGCGGATGCGCAGCAGCAGATCCCGCAACGAGATGTGGTCGGGCACACCGGGGTAGCCGACGGCGCCGAGCAGGATCGCGTCATACTGTTTCAGGATGTCCAGCCCGTCGGCGGGCATCATCTCGCCATTTTCCAGATAATACTTGCATCCCCAGGGATAGGTTGTGAAGCTGAACTGGAACGACCCGTCAAGCGAGGACACCCGGTTCAGCACCTTCACGGCTTCTTCCATGACCTCCGGGCCGATGCCATCTCCTGGTACTACTGCGATCTTGTACATTTTCATACGACTGCCCCCTTTAATGAATTTCAGCCCGGAATTCCGCGCTGTCATGCCGAACGTAAGCAAAATGATACGTTGCGGCACAATTGAAAAAATTTAGAAACTTTGTAATGATATTGTATAATGGCCATGGAAAAAAAGCAAGCGTTCCGGGGAAGGTTTTGCCACGAAAAGCCGGAAAAATCGCCCCTTGACAGAGCGGCCCGCTACGGGTAAAATAAAGGGTAACCACTTCCGGGGATGTAATGGTTTCGACGGGGGCGGTTGGTGCATGGGTAGCGAGCCGGGGGGTCACCATCCCGTCAGTAAGGTGAAACTTTTATTAAATATAAAAGCTGACTACGATTACGCTGTAGCCGCTTAAGGCTGCCCCCTGCCTGTTGGTTCCCGCGCCGACGGGACAGGGGCCATTCGCGGGATACCCGAGGGCCGTCTCCTGAGAGCCCGACAGGGAAATCTCATCAGGACCGGAGCTGCGGAGCCTGCTCATGGGCGCCGCTGTTCTTAAACAAACCATGAGCTTCGCTCGGAGAAGCCTGTGAAACAACGCTTTCGGACAGGAGTTCGATTCTCCTCATCTCCACCAAAAAAGCAACGGATGCCGGTATCATCGGCATCCGTTTTATTTTTTCCGCTGCGCCCGGATGGGCTGATGACGGTACGCATTCATTTTGTCTTTTCACGATAGGCATCCTGGATATCGGAATGATGGGTTTCCCGCTTAACGATCCGTCAGTGGAGTGGTTGTCATGGAATGGCGGCGATATATGTCCCCGCAAAACAAAAGCCTCCCTTTGCCGCGCGTCGGCTGCGGACGAAGGGAGGCTTTTCTGTGCTTTATTCGCTTATGGATCTGGCGTCACGAATCACACCTGATCAAAGTTGATGAGCCTGGCGTCGAAGATGCCGTCGAGGGCGGTGACTTCGCTGATGACGTTCGCGGGAATCGCGTCGTCCACGGTCAGCACCATGATGTTCGTGCCCTCCTGGTCGGTCTGGCCCACCTGCATGCCGGAGATGTTGATGTTGGCGTTGCCCATGATGGTGCCCACCTTGCCGATGACACCGGGGCGGTTGATATGCGGGCAGAGCAGGATGTGCTTGTGCGGGTCCACATCCACCCGGTAGCCGTCGATGGCCACGATGCGGCCCTCGGTGCCGAACAGCGCTCCCTGCAGGACCACCGATTTCTTCTCGGCGGTGACGGTGACGGTGATGAGGTTCGAGAAATCCGCCGTCTTTTCCGTCTTGACCTCGCGCACGGTGATGCCGCGCTCTTTGGCCAGGCTCGGCGCGTTGACGTAGTTCACGTTTGTCTCCAGGATCGGGTTCAGCATCCCCTTGACCACCGCCGTCGTCAAAAGCTGGGTGTTGACGCCGGTGATCTCGCCGCTGTACTCCGCCTCCACGGTGCGGACAGCGCCGTCAGCCAGGGCGCCGGCCATGCAGCCCAGGCGCTCCGCCAAGTCAAAGTAGGGCTTGATGACGTTCATGACCTGCGGCGAAACCGGGGCCATGTTCACCGCCGTCAGCACCGGCTCGCCCTTCAGGGCGGCGGCAATGCCGTCGGCAACGTCAATGGAGACGCCAATCTGAGCCTCTACGGTGGAAGCGCCGAGGTGCGGCGTCAGCACGACGCCCGGCAGGCCCAGCAGCGGATGGTTCTCGGGAATCGGCTCCGAGGTATAGACGTCGATGGCGGCACCGGCCACGATGCCCTCCTTGACGGCAGCGGCCAGATCCTCCTCGTTGATGATGCCGCCCCGGGCGCAGTTCACGAGGCGCACGCCTTTCTTCATTTTGGCGATGTTGTCCTTGTTGAACATATTGCGCGTCTCAGCCGTCAGCGGCATATGGACAGTGATGAAATCAGACCGCTCGACAATCTGGTCGAGGGTGACGAGCTCCACGCCCATCGCCTAGGCCCGCTCCTCCGTCACATAGGGATCGTAACCGATGGTGGTCATCTCAAACGCCTGGGCCCGCTTCGCCACGCCGGCCCCGATGCGGCCGAGGCCGACAACGCCCAGCGTCTTGCCCCGGAGCTCAACGCCGACGTACTTCTTGCGATTCCACTCGCCCTTCTGGGTCGTCTCGTTGGCGATGGGAACATGGCGCGCCATAGCAAGCATCATGCCCATCGTATGCTCCGTCGCCGCGATGGTATTGCCGCCCGGCGAATTGATGACGATGATGCCCCTGGCCGTCGCCGCGGGCACGTCGATGTTGTCCACGCCAACGCCGGCCCGGCCAATGATCTTGAGGTTCTTGCCCGCCTCGATGACTTCCTTCGTCACCTTCGAAGCCGAGCGCACGATCAGGGCGTCGAACTCGCCGATGGTCGAAAGCAGTTCCTCCGCCGGCAGCTTGTCCTTCACTACGACCTCAAAGCCCGCCTCCCGCAGGATCTCAATGCCCTTTGGCGATACCCCGTCTGCTGCTAATACCTTCATGCTGTCCTCTCCTTTGTCTGATATTTTCAAAAATACTGTATTCAAACCCTTCCATCTAATGATAGTTTATCCCCCGCCAAACGTCAAGCGGGGAATTGACGAACCAGCCAAAAAGTTTTTCCGCCGGCTCACAGATCCATGGCGATGGCGTCGCCGTCGAAGAGACGGTAGATGTAGGCCTCCTGTACGGTTTTCCCGGTCAGGCGGCCGATGGCCTCGGCGTAGAGGGAGAGCTGGATCCGGTAGCGCCGGCGGATCGTCTCCGGGTCCGTATGACGGTCGGTCTTGTAGTCGATCAGCACGGTGCGGCCGTCTGCTTCCTCGAAGAAAACGTCGATGACGCCCTGGAGGAAGACTTCGTCCTCCGGCGCGGCCTGCGGGTTGAGCCGGGCGGCGGGCAGCAGCAGGCTGAATGGCTGCTCGCGCCAGACCTGGCGGGCAATTCGCAGACGCTGTCCCAAAGGGGAAGCGAGGAAGGTCAGCAGGCTTTTGACGTTGACGCTGCGCCGCTCTTCTTCGGAGAGGACGCCGGCGGCGGCGAGGGCGTCGAGCTGGGCGCCGATGCTGTCCCGGGTGCAATCGCCGCCGAGGTTGAGTCGCTGCAGGACAGCGTGCATGAGGGTGCCGTAGGCCAAGCCGCCGGGGACGTCGGGGGGCGGCGCCAAAAAGGCCGGCGGGACGAAGACGTTGTCCTCCGGAAGCCCGGGGAGTTGCGCCGCGGGCGGGCCGCTTTCCACGCCCTCCGTCGTTTCCGTCTGCCGCCGTTTCCACTCGGTTACGGTGATTTTCGCCGGAATATCGCTCTGCCAGGGGTACCGCCAATCGAGGCGGCGGATGCGGTTCCCGTCGTCGGCGACGGGCAGCGGCTCCAGGGCGCGGATGCGTTCCAGCCAGTCGTCGGCCGCCGCTTCTTCTTCAGTGGTCCGGGCGGTGGGCGGCGGGAGAATCCGGATTTCCCAGCGGGGCGCCCCCAGAAGGGCCCGGTCATAGTCGATGGCCGGCGGTTCCTCCACGGCGGCGATTTCCCGAATCACCCTGCCGCCGTCCTCATCGCGGGCCAGGGCAGGCCCCAGCCAGTCGAGCCAGTTTTTGGCGGCGGCGACGGCGTATCCCGGCAGGGCGGCGGGCCGGTGCCCGGCATAGCGGCACCATTTCGCGGCCTGCTGGACCAGACCTTTGACTTGTCCGGTGAGGATGAGCTTTTCCCGGGCCCGGGTCATGGCCACATAGAGCAGCCGCATTTCCTCGGCCCGGGATTCCCGCTGGATGCGGGCCGCCACAGCCTGGCGCCGCAGCGTCGGATAGCGCCAGGAGATGGTTCCTTCGCTTTCGACGCGGTAGGGACCGAGGCCCAGTTCCCGGTGAATCAGCAGATCGTCTGTCGTGTCCTTCATGTTGAATCCTTTGCCGATATCCGCTAGGACCACCACCGGGAATTCCAGTCCCTTGCTTTTGTGAATGGTCATGACGCGGACCACGTCCTCGTTCTCGCCCAGGGTACGGGCCACCGACAGGTCGGTGTCGTTGTCGCGCATCCGGCGGATGAACTCCAGGAAGCGGAACAGGCCCCGCAGGTTCGTCTTTTCGTAGTCCGCGGCCCGGTCGCTGAGCATGCGCAGGTTCGCCTGCCGCAGCCGGCCGCCGGGCTCGGCGCCGACGAAGTCGTAGTAGCCGGTGTCCCGGTAAAGCTGCCAGATGAGTTCCGGCACGCCGACGCGGCGGGCGAGCCGCCGCCAGCCGGCCAGCTTCTCGCGGAACGCGGCCGCTTTGGGATTGGCGGAGCGCTCGAAAGCGTCGCAGAAATCCCCGTCGGGCGCGGCAACCCGCATTTCGGCCAGTTCCTCCGCCGTCATGCCGCCGATGGGGGAGTGGAGCACCGCCGCCAGCGGGATATCCTGCCGGGCGTTGTCGATGACCGCCAGCAGCGCCAGCATCCGCTGGACCTCGATTTCCTGGAAGTAGCCGGCGTCCACGGAGGCGTAGGCGGGAACCCCGCGCAGCTGCAACGCTTCCAGCAGAACCTGGGCCTTGCCCTTCGGCGCCCGGAGCAGCACTGCCATATCGCGCCAGCGGATGGGCCGGTAGCTTTCCGTATCCTTGTCGAAGACCCGGACCTGACTGTCGTGGAGCTCCCGGAGCCGGCCGGCAATCCACGCCGCCTCAGCCGCAAAGCCGGAGAGGCTTTCCCCGTCCTCACTGTCATCGGCCGGGGTGGACGCGTCCGCTTCCAGCAGGACGACTTCGGTGGCGGCTCCGGCAAATCCCGGCGCCGCCGTTTCCGGGAAAGCGCCCCGAGCGTAAAGGGCTTCCTCCCGACCATAGCTGATTTCCATTTCCGGGGCCACCATGATCTGGGAAAAGAGGAAATTCACCGCCGCCACGACGCCCGGACGGCTGCGGTAGTTCTCTCCCAGCGTGATCAGCTGGCCGGAGGGGTCCCCAGCGCCATACGCTGTCTGCTTCTGCCGGAACAGGTCCGGGTCCGCCATGCGGAAGCGGTAGATGCTCTGCTTGATGTCGCCCACGGTGAACAGGTTGTGCCCGTTGAACAGACGCTGCAGGATGGCCTCCTGGACGCCGTTGGTGTCCTGGTATTCATCCACCATGATTTCCCGGTAGCGGCCCCGGAGGGCGCGGGCAAACGCGTCGTCCTGCAGCAGCCGCAGGGCGAAGTGCTCCAGATCGTCGAAATCCAGGACGGACTTCTTCTTCTTCGCTTTCCGGAAGGCCTCGGAAAAACGGCGCGTCAGGTCCACGACGGTCCGCATGACCGGCGCGGCCGCCTCCAGGTCCTGCCGGATTTCCGCTTCGGTGGCGGCGAAAAATGATGCCTGCAAGCTTTCGATGGCTTTTTTAACTTCTTTTTTACGCATATCCTGGATGAATTTCTTTCCCGCTTCGTCGGCGCCGGTTGCTTTCTTTAGACCATCAAAGGAAAGCGCATTGACGGCCCGGCAGAGCGCGTCGTGTTGCAGGGCGTCAAGTTGTGGCAGCAGATCGTCGATCTGGGCCGCCTCTTTTTCCAGATTGGTCAGGTAAGCGTCACAGCCAACCTGCGGCGCCAGATTGATGAGATAGGTCAGAGTGTCCCGCGCCCGCAGCAGCGTCTGGCGGGTTTCGTCGCGAATCTCGGCGTACCAGGGGAGATCGGCCAGCGCCTCGCCCGGCGCCGGGACGAAATCCTCCACCAGCCGCGTCAGCCACGATTCCGGGTCCGCCTGGCTCCGGGCGAAATCATAAAGGTTTAGCACGATATCGTGCAGTTCCTTGTCGCCGCGGTCATCACCGTACTGCCAGACGAATTGCAGAAAGTCCGGGTGGCCCGTTTCGTATTCGTCTTCAAAGAGGCTGGTCACAACGCGGTCCTTCAGCAGGGCCATTTCCTGTTGGTTGCCCAGCCGGAACCGGGGATCGATGTCCAGGGCGGCGAAATTTTGCCGCACCAGCGTCTGGCAAAAGGAATGGAGCGTCGAGATGGAGGCGCCGGGCAGGCGGACGAGCTGGGCCGCCATCGCCGGGTCCGTCTCCGCCGCGGCGGTCAGCTTCTTTTCCACCCGTGTCCGCATTTCCGCCGCCGCCGCGTTGGTAAAGGTCGCCACCATCAGCTCGTCGATCCGGCAGCGTCCCTCCCGGATACCCTGGAGGATGCGCTCGATCAGCGTGAATGTCTTGCCGGAGCCGGCGGCCGCCGCGACCAGGAGATTTTTGCCCCGGGCGTGGATGGCCGCTTCCTGGCCCGGAGAATAGTTCATTTTCTTTTCCGTCATTGCGCTTCCTCCTCCTTCGCCATCAGAGCCATGAAATCGTCTTTTTCGACCAGTTCGCGGTAGCCGAAGCCGTTCCTGAGGTCAAAGCCGCAGCACTCGCGGTACGGGCAGCCGTTGCAGGCGGTCCGGTCCTTGATCCGGAACGGCGCCGCCTCGATCCTTCCCGTCGCGATGCCGCTGCCGGTCCCGATGAGACGGCGGCGGGCAGCCCGGAGCAGCAGCGCCAGCTTTTCCCGGGGGAAGAGGTAGTTCTCGCGGGTTGTTTTCGTCAGTGCCCCGTTTTTGCTCAAGGGAAGATAAAGGAAATGGGAGCCGGGGTCGAGGTTGTCCAGCACCGGCGCTTCATCCAGTAGCCAGGCTTTCATGCGCTGCTCTTGCCCTACCTTCGCCCGGGCACTTTCCGGCGTCGGGCGTTGATCGAAGGATTGAACCGGGTTTTTGAGCGAGCAGTAGAGCAGCCCGGCCAGCTGACTGTGGCCGTGTTTCGCCGCCACCAGGCTTTCGCCGGCGATGGCGTAGGTCAGGAGCTGGAGCTGGAGCCCGTGGTAGATGTCGCAAAGCTGTAGCTTTGCCGTCCCCGACTTGTAATCGAGAACGAGGAAATACATGTCCTCATCGCCCTCCGGCCCGGGCAGCCGGGCGATATCCAGGCGGTCGATGCGCCCGGTGAGCTCCAGCCGCACGTCTCCGGGCAGGGGAAAGGCCAGGGCCTCTTCGCTGCCGAAGGGGTATTCCAGCCAGCGGGGATGGAAGACGCTTTCCCCGGCGAAATCGCAGAGCCGGTCAATGGCCCGCTCGGCGGTGCGCCCGATGCGGCGGCGGAGATTCTGATACTGCCGGCTGCTGGCGAGGACCGGCATATTTTCCTCACTCGCCAGTTCCTCCAGGAGCCGCTGGCAACGGTCACGCCGCTCGTCGGCGGAAAGAGTGTTCCAGGGCCGCTTCTCGCTATGCAGGTCGCGGCCGAAGCGGTACAGGATCTCGTGCAGGAGTTGACCGAAATCCGGGTTCTCGAACTTAAACTCCTTCCGGGGGTACAGCGCCAGCCCGTATTCGGCAAAATGACGGAAGGGGCAGGCGTTGAAATTCTCGAAGCGGGTGACGCTGCCGCGCAGACGCCGTTCTTTGAGATAGAGACTTTCTGTCAGCTCTTGGGGGAGGTTTTGGCGGTCGTCCCGCCGCGCGTCGATGAACAGGGCCTCGACGAGCCGTGACAGGGCTGGCCGGTCGTGCTGTCGCGCCCAGTTATAGACGGCGGGCCAGACCGCGTCTTCCCGCCGGCCCGTTTCCCGGTAGTTCCTAAGCGCCGGCGCCAGATGGGCCACCGCCCGGGACGGCGTGGAAAAGAGCAAATCCTCCCGCTGCTCCGCCCCCTCCAGCGGCATCGCGTCCACCGTCACCGGCAGGATCGCTTTCAGCCGGCCGATGAGCGGCGACGGCTCCAGCCCCGCCCCCTCGCTGTCCGCCAGGGCGTAGGAAATCCAGAGATACGACCGGGCTTTGGTAAAGGCGTGGTAGAGGATATAGTTTTCGCCGCAGGCGTCCTCCGCCGCCCCCGGCGAAAGTTCCAGATTCACTTTTTCGCCGGCCTGCCGCAGCAGCAGGCGGTCGGATTCCGACAGCAGACCGCTGTCGTGATGGGCCTGGGGCATACTCCCCTCATTGGCGCCGAGGATATAGAGGGCCGGGGTGTTGCCCAGGCTGTTCTGATCAAAGGGGGCCACGGTCACAGCGTCAAGCCCCGGCGGAATCAGGGAAATCTCCAGACCGTCGAGACCGTCGCCCAAAAGCTCCGCGTACTCCTCCGGCGGCACCGGCTCGTCGCCGAGAATGGTCGCCAACTGGTCGAAAAGCTCCATCACCGCCGCCCAGATCATCCGGTGCTCCTTGGCATCGGCCAGCCGCCCGTCCTCCTCGGCTTCCTCCGCCCAGCGGGCCAGCGTCCCCGGTACGTCAAGCCCCGTCAGGAAATCGTAGAGGGCCCGCGTCATTTCCCGGGCATTGGCGGCGGACGTGACGGCCTGTTCCAGATCGGAAAGGGGACCGGCCACCCGCTGGCGGATTTCGTTGATTTCAGCCAGCGTTGCCGCAACGGCCGCCTGTTTTTCCGGATCGTCCGACGGCCGCCGGCGGGCGTAGGGCCATTCCTTGCGCCAACTCCGGCCGCCCCGGAGGCCGAATTCCAGCACATAGTTTTCCAGCCGGTCCGCCTCGTCGCGGCGCACCGGCCAAAGGTCCGTTTTGAGGGCGCGGAACATTTCATCGTAGCGCCATCCCTCGAGAACGGCCTCCAGCGCCGAGCGCAGCAGCTCGGCCAGCGGATGATGGACGCCCGCCCGCTTCACGTCGCTGAAAAAGGGGATGCCGTAGTCCTCCAGCGTGAATTCCAGAATCTGCCGGTAGGCCTCCCCGTCGCGCAGCAGGATGCCGATGTCCCGGTAGCGCCGGTCCTCGTCCCGGCAAAGGCGCACGATGTCCGCCGCCACCGCCTCGGCCTCCAGCCGCCGCGTCGCCGCCTCCACCACATGGAGCCCGGCGGCGTTTTCCTCCCGCCGGAGCGGGAAGGCGAAAAGACGTCGCTCGATGGCAGCCAGTCCCGCCGCCTCCGGCGGGAACCGCCGCGACGCCCCCAGCAGCCGCACGTCGTAAGCGATTCCCAGCTCCGCCGCCATGGTTTTCAGGAGCTGTAGCGTCTTCGACGCCCGGTAGAAAAGTTCCGGCTCCGCCGGGGATTCGCCCGGCTTCACATCGTGGTCCAGGGGCAATGTGATATGAAGGCGGGCCGCCTTTTGGAACAGGGCGCGGAGCACCGCCTGCTCCTGGGGATTGAAGAAGATGAAGCCGTCCAGCCAGACCTCGGCCCCCTCCAACAGAGGGGCGCTGGGAATCGCCGCCGCCAGCGCCGCCATGCGGTCCTCCGCGTCCTCGTAGAGGCCCTGCGTCGCCGCGGTGAAATCCTCGTAGAGCAGGGCGATGTCCCGGAGTTTTTGGGACAGATGGTCGCTGTCCACCGCCGCCGCCGCCTGCCGCAGCGTCTCGGGCGAATCGCCGTAGTTCTTGAGCTCCTCGATGAGCCCTGACAGCGACGCCGTGAAGCCCCGTTGCCGGGCGGCCCGCAGGAAGGCCGTGAGTTCCTCGCCGCGCCGGGCGAGGATTTTTTTCAGGATCAGCCGCTTGCCGATGGCGGTGATACGCGGCTTCTTCTGCCGGCCGGCCGCCTGCTCCAGTTGCCAGGCCAGACGGCGGAAGCCAAACACAAAGCCCCGCATGGAGCCGCGCTTTTCCGTGGCCGCCGCCAGTTCGCGCTCGGCCTGATACGTCATGTGCTCGGGGACGATCATCAGCAGCGCCGGCCCCAGCGGGGCGGCCGCCATCTCCGCCGCCATCGCCCGCAGGCAGGTTTCGGTCTTGCCGCTGCCCGACCGGCCCAGAATGAAATCCAGCTTCGCCTGTCCCATGTTCCATCCTCCTGTCCATGGTTCCGAATATGTCATGTCATGATTCTATCAAATCCCACCGGCAAAATTTTGCCGGTCACAAGCACCCTCTGTGAGAGGCGCTTTCCAAACCTATTATACCAGATGATAAAATTTCCCGGGCGGATTTTTGGCGGCGGGTTTGCAGAAGTATCTTGACACTGAAGTTGTTTAGCTGTAGTATGAAAAACGGAAAGGGACAGCCGGAGCCGTCCCTTCCTGCCCCGCAGAATGTCGGTTCTTTGGGGCTTGGGCTGCGCTGTGTCGTGCTACTTGCTCTCCAGCCACTTGATTATGTAGTAACCGAGTATTTCGGCGACTACACTCACTCCGAGTGCAAGCAAGAAATCAATGGGGTTTGTCAAAGGCGTCCCCTCCTTTCGGCTGGGCGCTTCACAGCATTTGTATTATACCATTGATTTTTGGAGAATACCATGCTATAATGCAGGTGCAAGGAAATCAATGTGGTTGTCAAGGGTGAATGGCGGAGTGTCGGCTCCGCCATTTTCCTGTTTTACGCGAAAAAACGGCTGCCCGCGGGGAAATTTCCCCGGACAGGCAGCCGTTTTTGGTTGCTGTTTTTGGCGACGATGATGCGACGGGTTCAATTTTGGTTTTCACCGGAAAACAGGGGGGAGCCTTTAGACTTAGAGCGACGCGATATAGAGAGGGGGGCGATTGCCCTTCGCAAAAAATCAAAACAAAAATATTTTTGTTTTGATTTTTTAGCCTGGCCGGCCGTACTCCTCTCAAATCCATGTCCCCGTAAGAGAATCGCCGTCGGCGAAAAAACGCGGTCAGCCAAAATTCTTTCACAAGGAGAAAACGGGCTGACCGCGTTTTACTGCAACAGGGTTTACTGATGCTTCAGATACCAGTGGATCAGCGCCTGGGTGCCGCAGTCTTCGAGGCCCCGGGCGGCGATTTCGTCGTAGAGGCGCTTGGCCAGGGAGAGGCCGGGGAGGTCGAGGTGCATTTCCTCGGCGGCGTCCAGGGCGATGCGCATATCCTTGATGAAGTGCTTGATGAAGAAGCCGGGGGAGTCGTCGCCGCGGATCATGCGGGGGGCGAGGTTCGACAGGGACCAGGAGCCGGCGGCGCCGCCGGAAATGGTCTCCAGGACCTCGGTGGTGTCGAGGCCGGCCTTCTCGGCGAAGGCGATGGCTTCGCAGACGCCCAGCATGGTGGAGGCGATGGCCACCTGATTCGCCATCTTCGTGTACTGGCCGGAGCCGGCGGGGCCGAAGTAGCGGATGGTGCGGCCGATGATCTCAAAGATGGGCTTCACGGTGTCGAAGGCCGCCCGGTCGCCGCCCACCATGATGACGAGGGAGCCGTTGCGGGCGCCGATGTCGCCGCCGGAGACCGGGGCGTCGAGGGCGGCGATGCCCTTCTTTTTCGCTTCCTCATAGAGTTTCTGGGCGAGCTTGGGGCTGGAGGTGGTCATGTCGATGACGTAGCCGCCCTGCTTCGTGGACAGGATGCCTTTTTCCCCGAAATAGACCTGCTCGACGTCCTCGGGGTAGCCGACGATGGAGATGACGACGTCAGACTCCGCCGCCAGTTCCGCCGGGGTGTCCGCCCAGCGGGCGCCTTTCTCGATGAGAGCGTCCGCCTTGTCTTTGGTGCGGTTGAAGACCGTCAGTTGATAGCCGGCTTCGAGAAGATGGGTGGCCATGCTGGCGCCCATGACGCCGATGCCGATGAATCCGATGCGTTTGATGACCATAGGGGTACCTCCTGTATTTCAGTTTATACTATAATATCAGACACCAGTCCGGGACGCAAGTCCGCGTCGCCGGCCGGTCATTTTTTCCGTCGCCGGCTCCGGGGCGGGCCCAGTATCTCGGCGTAGAGGATGGCGTTTTGCAGGGCCGATGGCGAAAGCGGCGGCAGCGAAAACCTGGCCGCGGGTTTGGCGGCGAGTTTGGCCTGGGAGCGGTAGATGGCTTCCTCGGTGGCCCGGGCTGCCTGCTCCTGCCGCGTCTTTTCCTCCAGATACCGTTGGTAGTGATTTTTCAGTTGCTGTTCCTGCTCGGCCTCGATGGCGGCTGAGTCGGCGGCCATTTCCTCACGGTAGACGCCGTCGCCGGCCGGTTCTTCCGGTCGCGGGGCGCCGGCCAGCGGCGGGATCTCAAAGCCCAGGCCGGGGACCGGACGGGATTCCTCCGGCGCGGTTTCGGCCGGTTCCTCCGGGTATTCCGGCGGGACGGGCAACTGCCGCCGTTTCCGCGGGCTGTCCCGGAGCTGGGCCCAGAAGATGAGGGCGACTACCAGAAAGACGGGCCAGTCCTCGATCAGGTCTTCGTCCAGAACGTCGCCCAGAAAGTCACCCAGTACGCCGAAGACCGCGCCCACGAGGTCGGCCAGTCCCATCAGGAGCTTGGCCAGAAGAAGGCCCAGGGCGCCCATGTCACTTCACCACCGGCGGCGTTTCCGGCGGGGCGCCGGCCCGGCTGATGGCGCCGCGCATTTCGGTATCGGCCTGGACGTTTTTCAGGTTGTAGTAATCCATGACGCCGAGGTTGCCGCTGCGGAAGGCTTCGGCGATGGCGTGGGGCACTTCGGACTGGGCCTCGACGACTTTGGCCTCCATTTCCTGGGTGTAGGCCTTCATTTCCTGCTCCTTGGCGACGGCCATGGCCCGGCGCTCTTCGGCCTTGGCCTGGGCGATGCGCTTGTCGGCCTCGGCCTGATCGGTCATGAGCTCGGCGCCGATGTTGCGGCCCACGTCCACGTCGGCGATGTCGATGGACAGGATCTCAAAGGCGGTGCCGGCGTCGAGTCCTTTGCCGAGAACGGTCTTGGAGATTTCGTCGGGGCTTTCCAGCACCGCGGTATGGCTTTCCGCCGAGCCGACGGTGGTGACGATGCCCTCGCCGACGCGGGCGATGATGGTGGGCTCGCCGGCGCCGCCCACCAGCCGGTCGATGTTGGCGCGGACCGTAACCCGGGCCTTGATGCGGAGCTCGATGCCGTTCTTGGCTACGGCGGACACCACCGGGGTCTCGATGACTTTCGGGTTGACGCTCATCTGCACCGCTTCGAGAACGTCGCGGCCGGCCAGGTCGATGGCGGCGGAGCGCTCGAAGGGCAGGGGAATCTGGGCCCGGTGGGCGGCAATCAGGGCGTCCACCACGCGGTCCACGTTGCCGCCGGCGAGGTAGTGGGCTTCAAGTTGGTTGACGGAGACGTCGAGGCCGGCTTTGTTGGCCTTGATGAGGGGCAGGACGATTTTCTGGGGCACGACGCGCCGCAGCCGCATGCCCACCAGAGTGAAGATGCCGACGTTGACGTTGGCGGCGATGGCCGAGATCCAGAGTCCCAGCGGGACGAAGTGCAGGAACAGGATGGCCAGGATGATGATGAGTACCAGGGTGAAACCGGAACCGAGCAACATACCCAATGTGATTTCCTCCTTTTATATTGCGTGATTGGGATGAACGGAAGGTCTTTCTTTTCTATGATGGATTGACGGGGCAGGGCCGGACGACGACGCGGCTGCCGTTCACGGCCACGACGGTGACCGGGGTGCCGCGGGGGATATAGCCGCCCTCGGATACCACGTCCACCGGGACGCCGCCGATGGTAGCGGAGCCCGCCGGCCGCAGGTCGGTGCCCGCGGTGCCGGTTTGTCCCAGCAGGGTTTCCCGGGGCGCGGCGCTGACGAAGCCGCGCTCGGCGGTGGACATATCCCGCAGCACCACCTTTTGCCAGAGGCGGCTGGAGGGCAGGCGTTTCAGCAGCAGCAGGAAGAGCGCGATGGCCAGTCCCACCGACGCCAGCAGGGCATACATGGCGTTGGCGTCGCCGCCCAGAGCCAGGACCACGCTGTAGAGCATCATGGCCAGGCCCAGACCAGCCAGCAGCCCGACGGTGGGCGCCAGCATCTCGATGACGATGCAGAGTACGCCGCCGAGAAAGAGGGCAATCTGGTAAATCGACACCAGCCCCTTCACATACTGGCTGCCGAAGAAAACCGCCGCCGCGACGAGTCCCAGCAGCGCCCCGGCGCCTAAACCGCCGGTCTTGATTTCCACCAGGACGCCCAGGAAAGCGATGGCCAGCAGCAGGACTTCCAAAACGGGTACGCCCGTGATGCCATCCATAAAGCGCCGCCTCCTTTTTTTGCTTGCGATACAATAATTCATTAGGTAAGTATTCCATCAACGGGTGAAATTTTCCTGCAAAAATACAGCGAAAAAACGCCGGTCGCGGCGGTAAATTTTCCCTTGACAACCACGCCGTGATGATGGGAGAATAAAAGTTATGCGGGATTGTGTTTCGCTCCGCGCCTTTGTATGGAAAACATGGCGGATCGGGGGCCTGGGCTTGCGTAATCTGTTCGTTTATCTGTTGATGGTTTGTCTCTGGGGACTTCCGGCGACCGCCGGGGCCATTGAGGTACCGGTGCTGCCGGTGCCGGAGGAGGCCAAAGCGTATATCCCGCCGGGGGACGCGCTGCCCAATGTCACTGCCCGGTCGGCAGTGGTCATCGAGGCGTCCACCGGACATATCCTTTACCAGCGGGCCATGGACCGGCCGGGGTTCCCGGCCAGCACCACGAAGATGATGACGCTGCTGGTGGCACTGGAACGGGGCAACCCGGAGGAAATCGTGACTGTCAGCGCCGAAGCGGCGGACACCGAGGGCTCCACCGTCTGGCTGGAGGCGGGGGAGCGGATACGGTTGCGGGATTTGCTTTACGGCCTGATGTTGGTGTCGGGCAACGACGCCGCCGTGGCCATCGCCGAGCATATCGCCGGCAGCCCGGCGGCCTTTGGGCGATTGATGACGGAAAAGGCCAGGGCCATCGGTGCGAACGATACGTTCTTCACGAATCCCAGCGGCCTGCCCGATCCCCGGCACATCACCACGGCACATGATATGGCGCGGATTGCTGCCTACGGCTTCCGGCAACCGGGCTTCGCGGAGATCGTGAGCACCCGGGAACGGCGGATTTCCAGCGGCAAAGCGCCCTTTTTCCGCAATCTCGAGAACGAGAATATGCTACTCTGGATATACGACGGCGCCAACGGCGTCAAGACCGGCTACACCGACGACGCCGGCCGCTGCCTGGTATCGGCGGCGAAGCGGAACGGCTGCCAGCTCATCGTCGTGGTGCTGGACAGCGTCTATATGTGGAACGATTCCATCGCTTTGCTGGACTACGGTTTCCAGCGAGTCAGGCCGCGGACGCTGCTGGAAGAAGGGCAGCGGGTTTCGGAGATAAAAGTGCGGAACGGGTTTCGGGATTCGGTGCCGCTGGTAGCGGCGGCGCGGCTGACAGCGCCGGATTTCGCCGGGGACGCGCCGGCCTGCGAGCTCCGGCTGGAGGTGCCGGAGCAACTGACGGCGCCGGTCCGGTCGGGCGAGGTGGTGGGGCGGGCCGTGGCCTTTTACCAGGGCCGGCCGGTCGCCAATGTCGATATCCGGGCGGCGCGGGCGGTGGAAGAAGCCTCACTGCTGGCGCGGCTCTGGCAGTTTATCCGGCAGATATTGCCCGGGATGGGATGAAGGACGGGAAAACATTGGCAGCGGAACGATTGCAGAAAATCCTGAGCCAGGCGGGCGTGGCGTCGCGCCGGGCGGCGGAAAAAATGATTGCCGAAGGCCGTGTCACGGTGAACGGCAAAACGGTGACGGAGCCGGGCGTAAAGGCGGACGCCGCTGCCGACCGCATCGCCGTGGACGGCAAGCCGCTGGCGGGGGCGGAGCGATTGAGATATTACCTTATCAATAAGCCGAAGGGCTATATTTCCACGTCAAAGGACGAACGGGGGCGGCGCACGGTGCTGGACCTCCTGCCGGAGACGGCGGAGCGGCTTTACCCGGTGGGGCGTCTCGATAATAATACCGAGGGGCTGTTGCTGCTGACCAACGACGGGGCGCTGACCAACGCGCTGCTGCATCCGGCCCGGGAGATTCAGAAGACGTATGTGGCGGTGGTGGAGGGCCAGGTGACAGCCGGGGAACTCCGCCGCCTGCGGCAGGGCGTCGAGCTGGCTGATGGCCTCACGGCGCCGGCCGGGGCCTTCCTCGTGGAGCGGGATGTGGCGGCGGACAGAACCAAAATGGAGATTACCCTGCACGAAGGCCGCAACCGGCAGGTGCGGCGGATGTGTGAAGCGGTGGGACACCGGGTGCGGTCGCTGAAGCGAATCCAATTCGCGGGGCTGACGCTGGACGGTCTCCGGCGGGGCGCCTCCCGGCCGCTGACGAAGGACGAGGTCCGGGGGCTGTACACGCTGGCAGGTCTCCCGCTTTCGCCGGACAGACGGCGGGAGGAGACGCCATGAAGCCGGTGGTGGTCATCGGCGGCGGGCCGGCGGGGATGATGGCGGCCATCCGGGCGGCGGAAAACGGCGCCGCGGTGACGCTGTTGGAAAAGATGCCGGCACTGGGCCGCAAGATGATGATTACCGGCAAGGGTCGCTGCAATCTCACCAATCTGGCGGATATTCCCGAAATCATCCGGCAGATTCCGGGGAACGGCGTTTTCCTGAACAGTGTTCTCCGCGCCTTCGACAATCAGGCGGTCATCCGCTTTTTCGAGGAACAGGGCGTTCCCACCAAAGGGGAGCGGGGCGGCCGGGTGTTTCCCGTCAGCGACCGGGCCCAGGACGCGGTGGATGCCATGATCCGCCGGCTACGGGAACTCCGGGTGAGGGTAAAGACAAAAGCGGCGGTACGTCATATTTTGACGGAAGCGGGCGCGGTACGCGGCGTAGAGACGAAAGACGGCGAGCGCCTGGAAGCGGCGGCGGTCATCCTGGCAGCGGGCGGGGCCTCCTATCCCGGAACCGGCTCCGACGGCAGCGGGGCGGTGCTGGCCCGGGAGACGGGACACACCATCGTCCCCCTGCAACCGGCATTGGTGCCGCTGGAAACCGCCGAAGACTGGCCGAAGACGCTCACGGGCCTGACACTGAAAAATGTGCGGGCGTCGTTGCTGGTGGAGGGGAATGTCGTCGGGGAAGAATTCGGGGAAATGCTGTTCACCCATTTCGGCGTCAGCGGTCCCATCATTTTGACGCTGAGCCGGGAGGCGGCACATCGTTTGCGCCAGGGGGCGGCGGTGGGGCTGGAAATCGACCTGAAGCCGGCGCTGGACCGGGAAACGCTGGATCGGCGGGTGCAGCGGGATTTTTCCCAATACCAGAGGAAAGCCGTCAAGAATGCGCTGTCCGGCCTGCTGCCGACCCGCCTGATTCCGGTGGTGCTGACGCTGTCCGAACTGGTGCCGGAAAAGCCGGTGCATCAGGTGACGCGGGCGGAACGGCAACGCCTGACGACCGCACTCAAGCATCTGCCGCTGACGATATCCGGCACCCGGCCGCTGGCGGAAGCCATCGTGACCGCCGGCGGGGTATCAACCCGGGAAATCAATCCCCGGACGATGGAGTCAAAACTCGTCAGGGGGCTGTATTTCGCCGGGGAAACGGTGGACATTGACGGCTATACCGGCGGCTACAACTTGCAGGCGGCCTTTTCGACGGGGGCGGCGGCGGGATGGTGGAGCGCCGCTGAAGTGAAGGAGGAGGGGGAACATGGAGACCAGACGGATTGAACGGGCAAAGAACGGCCTCGTGGGAGAGATACAGATACCCGGCGACAAGTCGATTTCCCATCGCAGCGTGATGCTGGCGGGCATCGGCGATGGCGCGACGCACATCACCCATTTCCTGCGGGCGCAGGATTGCCTGTCCACGGTGGCGGCGATGCGGCAGCTCGGCGTCGGGATACAGGAGAACGACGACGGCTCTCTCGATGTGACCGGTGTGGGGCTGCATGGGCTGACAGAGCCGGCGGGGGTCCTCGACGCCGGCGACTCCGGCACGACGCTGCGGCTGATGCTGGGGCTTCTGGCGCCGCAGCCGTTCCTGTCGGTCTTCACCGGCGACGCGCTGCTCCATAAGCGCCCCATGGGCCGTGTCATCACGCCTCTTTCCCAGATGGGGGCGCGTCTGGCAGGGCGGCAACAGAACAAGTATCTTCCCATCGCGGTCCTGCCGGCCCAGCAGCCGCTGCACGGCATCATCTATCCGATGCCGGTGGCCAGTGCCCAGGTGAAATCAGCCATCCTGCTGGCGGGCCTTCGGGCGGAGGGGGAGACGACGGTGGTGGAACCGGTGGTATCCCGCGACCATACGGAACGGATGCTGGAGGCCTTCGGCGTCCGCCTCCTGCGGAAGGATACCAGCGTCACCATAAAGGCGCCCAAACAGCTCGTGTCGCCGGAAACGATTGACGTGCCGGGGGATATCAGCTCGGCGGCTTTCTGGCTGGTGGCGGCCTCCGTCATCCCGCAGAGCGATCTCCTGCTGCGGAATGTGGGCGTGAATCCCACCCGGACGGGCGTCCTCGATGTCCTGCGGGATATGGGGGCGGATATTGCCGTGCTGAATGAGCGGGTCAGCGGCGGCGAGCCGGCCGCGGACCTTCGGGTACGGTCGGCGAAACTCCGCGGCGTTTCCTTCGGCGCCGAAATCATGCCGCGCCTCATTGACGAGATTCCCGTCATCGCGGTGGCGGCGCTGTTCGCTGACGGCGATACGGAAATCACCGGCGCCGGCGAGCTCCGGGTCAAGGAGACGGACCGCATCCGGGCGGTGGCGGAGGAATTCCGGAAGCTGGCACCGAATGTCGAGGAGCTGGCGGACGGCCTGCTGATTCACGGCGGGGCCCGGCTGCAGGCGGCCCGGTGCGCTTCCTACGACGACCACCGCATCGCCATGGCGCTGGCGATTGCCGGTGCCGCCGGTGACGGCGTGGAGATTGAGGGGCCGGGATGCGTGGATATCTCGTACCCGGCGTTTTACCGGACATTGGAAGAAATCAGACGGTAAAGGGATAGTTTCCAATCATTCTTTTTTTAGGAGAGATGGCAGCGTGAAGAAGTTGGTTTTGGCGATTGACGGACCGGCGGGCGCGGGCAAGAGCACCATTGCCAAACTGGTGGCGGAAAAGCTTGGCTATGTCTATATCGATACCGGGGCGATGTACCGGGCGGTGGCCTGGAAGGTCCTGCAGACGGGGCAGCCGGTGACGGACGAGAATATCATTCAGACCGCGAAGGATATTGACGTCAGGCTGCGCTATGAGAGCGGCGCCCTGCGGGTGGAGGCGGACGGCACCGACGTGACGGAAAGCATCCGCACGCCGGAGGTCACGGGCATTGTTTCCCAGGTGGCGCGGCTTTTGCCGGTACGGGAGAAAATGGTGACCCTGCAGCGGAAGATGGCGGAGAACGGCGGCGTGGTCATGGACGGCCGGGATATCGCCTCGAAAGTCCTGCCGGGGGCCGACGTGAAGGTGTTCCTGACCGCCTCCATCGAGGAGCGGGCCACCCGCCGCTGGCGGGAGATGAAGGACAAGGGCTATGATGTCTCCATGGAGAAACTGAAAGAGGAAATCGCCGCCCGGGACAAGATGGATACGGAGCGGGAAGTCTCGCCCCTGGTCCGGGTGCCGGAGGCGGAGCTCCTGGATACGACAGGGATGACGATTGACGAAGTCGTGGCGGCTGTTCTGGCGCTGTGCAGGTGATGTATCGTGTATGAGTTTCTGCGGGTGATCTTTACCTGGTTTTTCTGCAAGTTCTGCCATACGGAAATATCCGGCACGGAAAACATGCCGCCGGAGGGCGGCGTGATTTTGGCGGCGAATCACCTGAGCAACTGGGATCCGCCGTTTTTGGGCACTTTTATTTTGCGGCCTATCAGCTACATGGCCAAAAAAGAGCTTTTCAACATCCCGGTATTCAACCGCTGCATCATTCATCTTCATGCTTTCCCCGTGAAGCGGGGGGCGGCGGACCGTGGCGCCATCAAGGCGGCGCTGACGGTGCTGAAAGAGGGGCGCTGCGTCGGGCTCTTTCCCGAGGGGACCCGCAGCCGGGACGGCGAGGTGCACAAGGCGGAGGCCGGTGTGGCACTACTGGCCGCGAAAAGCGGCGTGCCGGTCGTGCCGGCGGCCATCACGGGAACGAACCTCATCTTTTCCGGCGGCTCTTTCTTTCCGGACCTTTATGTTTCCTACGGCGAGCCGGTTTTTTTCGAGGGCCGGGCGAACGACCGGGCGGCTTTGGAACAGTTTTCGGAAAAAATTATGCAAGAAATCGTAAAAATGAAAAAAAAACATGGCAAAGATACCCCATAGTGTGCTATACTATAAAGCGGATTGTAATCTGAATAATCAGGGGGAACCGTATGGAAGTAATCCTGGCGGAATATCTGGGCTTCTGTTACGGTGTCAAGCGGGCCATCCGTCTGGCCCGGGACAGCGCTTCTCCGGGCCGGGCCAGTACATTGGGGCCGATCATCCACAATCCGCAGATGGTGGAGCGACTGGCGCAGGAGGGCGTGAGTACCGTTTCGGAACTCGCGGAAATGCCCGACGGGGGAACGGTCATCATCCGTTCGCACGGCGTTGGACCGGCTATTTACCGGGAGGCGGAGGAACGCCATCTGACGCTGGTGGACGCTACCTGTCCCCATGTGAAGAAGGCACAGCTGGCAGCCCACGCGCTGGCGGAGGATGGCTGCACGGTCGTCATCGTCGGCGAGAAGAAGCATCCGGAAGTCAAGAGCATTTATGAATGGTCCGGTGAGGGCGCGGTCATCGTCGAGACGGAGGCTGAGGCCGAGGCCCTTCCTTCCTGCGGGAAGATGGGAGTTGTAGCGCAGACGACGTTTTCCGGCGCGGAGTTTGAGCAGATCACGGCGAAGCTCCTGAGCAAGTCCAACGATATCCATATCATCCGGACCATCTGCACGGCCACCGACCAGCGGCAAAAGGCAGCGATTGAGCTGGCGGGCCGGGTGGACATGATGCTGGTGATCGGTGGCAAGAACAGCGCCAATACCACGCGCCTCGCCGAGCTATGCGCGGAACAGACAACGACCCATCATCTTGAAACGGCTTCCGAACTTCAGGATGCATGGTTTGCAGATAAAAAAATAATTGGTATTACAGCCGGCGCGTCAACGCCCGACTGGATTATCAGGGAGGTTTATCAAAAGTGTCAGAAGAAATGAACGAGTTTGAGAGCTTGCTGAAAGCGGAGGAAGAGGCCCAGCAGAAAATCGAGGAGGATGACATCGTCAAGGCGACGGTCGTTTCGGTTGATAACAGCACGGCTTCCGTCAACATACCGGGCCTGAAGGCGGATATTCCCATCGAGAAAAAGGAACTGGGGGTCGCTGAGCAGGATAATGTCAAGGATGTCTTCCAGGTGGGCGACGAGATTGAGGTCTGCGTCGTCAAACTGGGCGGCGAGCACGGCGCGGTGGTTTCCAAGGTCAAGGCTGACCGCCGGGCTGCCTGGAAGGACTTCGAGGGCATCGTGGAGCGTGAGGAAATCGTTCCGGCGACGGTCAAGCAGGTCGTCAAAGGCGGCATCGTCGCTGAGGTGCGGGGCGCCCGGGCCTTCATTCCGGCTTCCCAGGTGGAGTGCCATTTCGTGAAGGATCTGTCCGTCTATGTCGGGCAGACGTTGGATACATTGCCGTTGGAGTGCGATATCAAGAAGCAGCGGCTCGTCCTTTCCCGCCGTAAGATTCTGGAGCGGGAACAGAAGGAAAAGCAGGAGGCGCTCTTCGGTACGCTGGAGACGGGACAGACCCTCCACGGTACGGTCAAGCGTCTCGTGGATTATGGTGCCTTCATCGACATCGGCGGCGTGGACGGCCTGGCGCATATCTCGGATCTTTCCTGGACCCGGGTCAAGCATCCTTCGGACGTGCTGGAGGTCGGGCAGGAACTGGATGTCTATATCAAGAACTTCGACCCCGAGAAGAAGCGCATCTCCCTCAGCATCAAGGAGACCATGCCGAATCCCTGGGATGAGAAGATTGAGAATTACCATGAGGGCGAGATCATCCGCGGCCGCATCATCAAGCTGATGGAGTTCGGCGCTTTCATGGAAATCGAGCCGGGCTTTGACGGACTCATCCCGATGGGCGAGCTTTCCAATACGAACATCGCCAAGGCGGATGAGGTTGTCCATGTGGGCGACGAGGTGACGGTCAAGATTCTTCACATTGACAAGAGTCGCCGCCGCATTTCGTTGAGCCTCAAGCGGGTGAAGAAGGACGCTGAACCGGTGGCGGCCAGTGATGACGCGGCCGGGACGGCGGAGGAAACCGGAAACGAGTGAGATCGTTTCCCGGCATGCAAGGCGGGATTCAGTGGGGCTGTCGCAGGAAGCTTTGTGCTTCGGGCGGCAGCCCTGTTTTTGTATGGTGAGGCATTGGACGATATGAGGTATGGAGAGATCATCCGGGTACGGGAGGACAGCCTGGCGGAGGAGCTGGGCCTGGTTCCGGGGGACCGGATCGTGGAGGTCAACGGGCAGGGGCTGCGGGACATCATCGACCTGAGCTTTGCGATGGCGGATGAGGAGATCGAGCTGCTGGTGGAGCATGCCGATGGTGAGCGTGAGCTTCTGGCCTTTGACAAGGACTACGATGAGGAGCTGGGAGCGGAGTTCCGGGCAGCGGTTTTTGACGGTATACGGGGCTGCGGAAACCATTGCTGGTTCTGCTTTGTCGATCAGGTGGCACCGCACATGCGGGACAGCCTCTATGTCAAGGACGATGATTACCGGCTGTCCTTCCTCTACGGCAATTTCGTCACCCTGACGAACATGGGCGAGGCGGATTTCCGGCGCATCGCGCAGTATCATTTGTCGCCGCTGTTCGTTTCGGTCCATACGATGAATATGGAGCTGCGGGCGGCCATGCTGGGAACGCCCCGGGGCGGTGAGCTGTTGGGGCAGCTTGACCGTCTGGAGGCGGCGGGGGTGGAGTACCATACGCAGGTCGTCCTTTGCCCGGGCGTAAACGATGGTGAAGAGCTGGAAAGAACCATCCGGCTCCTGTGGGAGCGTCGCTCCTGGGTGCGTTCCCTGGCCATTGTTCCCGTTGGGTTGACGAAGTTCCGGGAGGGGTGCCATCCGCTGTCACCCTTCGACGCGGCGGGGGCGGACGCGGTGATTCGTCAGGTCAGCCGGTGGCAAAAAGAAAACCGGCAAAAAAGCGGCGAAAACTTCGTTTACCTGGGGGATGAATTCTATCTGCTGGCCGGGGCGCCACTGCCCGAAGCGGCGGAGTATGACGGCTTTCCGCAGCTTGACAACGGCGTAGGCCTGCTGCGGAATTTTTTGGAGGATTGGGAAAAAAGCCGGACCACGGCGTCGATGGCAGAGCCGGAAAAGCCGGCGCGTTTGGATGTTGTCTGCGGGACGGCGGTCGCGCCCGTTTTCGGGGAACTGTTGGCGACGGTCCGCACCGGGAAGCGGCAGCTTCGCCTGCTGCCGGTGGAGAACCGGTTTTTCGGCGGCGGTGTCAATGTCTCCGGGTTGCTCACGGGACAGGATATCCTGCGGGCGCTCCGGGCGCAGGAGACGCCGCGGGACGGTGTGCTCCTGCCGGCCAGCGCTCTGCGAAGCGGCGAGGATGTGTTCCTGGACGATATGACACTGACGGATATGGAACAGGCGCTGGGCGTGCCCGTGGTACCGGTGCTGAGCGGGGCGGAGCTTTACGATGTTCTGGCGCACTGGGGCGAGGCACATCGGCTGCGCCGGGACGGAAAACTCTATACCTGGCAGGGCAATGCCGCTTATACGAAACTGGGGGAGGGAGCAGGATGAGTAAACCGATTGTCGCCATCGTCGGCCGGCCGAATGTGGGGAAATCGACATTGTTCAACCAGATCGGCAAAAAGCGTGTCTCCATCGTGGACGATATCCCAGGGGTGACGCGGGACCGTATCTATATGGACGCTGTCTGGCTGGAGCATGTGTTCACCATGATTGATACCGGTGGCATCGAGTTCGAGGCGGAAAACCGCCTGCTGACCTCGATGCGGCAGCAGGCGGAGATCGCCATGGAGGAAGCGGACGTCATCGTCTTCGTGGTGGACGGGCGCGCCGGCATTACCAATACCGACGAAGAAGTGGCCCGGCTTCTGCGGCCGACAAAGAAGCCGGTGGTGCTGGCGGTGAACAAAATCGACAGCCCCAAGCAGGAAGCCGATGTCTATGAATTCTACAATCTGGGGCTGGGTGAGCCCATACCTATTGCCGCCGCCAACGCCCTGAATCTGGGCGACCTCCTGGACGCTGTGGTGGCGTCGTTCCCGGAAACCGACACGGCGGAAGAGGAAAGCGACGAGATAAAGCTGGCGGTGATTGGGCGGCCCAATGTGGGGAAGTCCTCGCTGGTCAACGCCCTCTTGGGAGAGGACCGGGTCATCGTCAGCGACATTCCCGGCACGACACGGGACGCCATTGATACGCATTTCACGAAGGACGGCATCCGGTTCACGCTGATTGACACTGCTGGCATGCGCCGCAAGGGACGCATCGAGGAGGCAGTGGAACGGTACAGTGTAATCCGGGCGCTCAGGGCGGTGGACCGGGCCGATGTGGTGCTGATGGTTCTCAACGCGGTGGAGGGCATCACCGACCAGGATACGAAGATTGCCGGCTATGCCCACGACTCCGGCAAGGGTGTCATTCTGGTGGTGAACAAATGGGATATTTACGAGGACAAAGATGAGAAATCCACGCTGCGCTTTACTGAGGATATCCGGGCCAAGATGGCCTTCCTGCAGTACGCGCCGGTGCTCTATACCTCAGCGTTGACACGCCAGCGGGTGCACCGCGTCACCGACCTGGCGAAATATGTGGCGGATCAGCAGTCCATGCGCATCCAGACCAGTGTCCTCAACGAGCTTCTGCAGGACGCCATCGCGGTGAATCCACCGCCGGCGTATAAGGGCAAGCCCCTCAAGGTTCTGTTCATGACCCAGGCAGGCATTGTACCACCGCGATTCGTGATTTTCGTCAACGATCCGGAGCTCATGCACTTTTCCTACCTGCGCTTTATAGAGAACAAGCTGCGGGAGACCTTTGGCTTTGAGGGCGCGCCTATCAGGCTGATCGTCCGCAGCCGCAAATCGAAAGAGGAGGAACTCTGATATGGGATCACTTTTCGCGTGTCTTTTCAGCTATCTCATCGGTTCGATCCCCAGCGGCCTGATTTTTGGGAAAGGCATCTGGGGCATCGATCTGCGGGAACACGGCAGCCATAACATCGGCGCGACCAATGCCTGGCGAACCATCGGGAAACCGGCCGGCCTGCTGATATTCCTGATGGATTTCCTGAAGGGAGCCGTCGGCGTAGGGCTCGGAAGCGCTCTGGGAAGCGGCAGCCCGATGACTTTGGTGCTCTGCGGCATTGCTGCGATTGTCGGCCATTCCTGGTCGTTATTCCTGGGATTCAAGGGCGGTAAGGGCGTCGCTACCGGCCTTGGCGTCATCGCCATGCTGATGCCGGGGGTGACGGTGCTGGTCTTCCTGCTGTGGTTCGCCATCGTCTATGTGACCGGCTATGTCTCGCTGGGCTCCATCGTGGCGGCGGCAGCGGTGCCGGTCATTGCCTGGTGCTTCGGCGCGGCCGGGGCGTACATCGGCTTCGGCGTTCTGGCGGCGGCCTTCATCATTTACCGTCATCAGGCGAATATCGGCCGCCTGATGGCGGGGACGGAAAGCAAGATCAAGGCGGCGCGGCGCTGAACCGGGCGTTTCCCTGATAGGGGAAAAGAGGAACGAACAGGAGGCGGCTTCATGGTATCGGAAAAGATGTATGAATTGGGAACGAAGAAATCCACGATCCGGACGATTTTCGAGTTTGGACGGCAGCGGGCGGCGGAACTGGGGGAGGACAGCGTCTTTGATTTCAGTCTGGGCAATCCCAATGTCCCGGCCCCGGCCTTTGTCAAGCAGGCGATACTCGACGTCCTGGAGGATATGACGCCGACGGAGATCCACGGTTACACGGTCGCTCCGGGGGCGCCGGCAGTGCGGGAGACGCTGGCACGCAGTCTCAACGAGCGGTTCGGAACCGGCTTTTCCGGGCGGAATCTCTTCCTGACGGCCGGTGCGGCAGCGGCCATCACGATTACCTTCAAGGCGCTGGCGGAGCCCGGGGACGAATTCCTGGCCCTGGCACCGTTCTTCCCCGAGTACCGTTGCTTCGTGGAGTCGGTCAGGGCGGCGCTGACCGTGGTGCCGCCCCGTGTTGAGGATTTCCAGATCGATTTCGCCGCGTTGGAACAACGGCTCACGTCACGGACCAAGGCGGTCATCGTAAACTCGCCCAACAATCCCAGCGGCGTGGTCTATTCCGAGGCAACCATCCGGGCTCTGACGGATCTGTTGCGGCAAAAACAAAAGGAATACGGCCATCCGGTTTTCCTGATCTCGGATGAACCTTACCGGGAAATCGCCTATGCGGGTGTGGAGGTTCCCTGGCTCACGAAATATTACGAGAACACCATTGTCTGCTATTCCTACAGCAAGTCCGTCTCCCTGCCGGGCGAGCGCATCGGCTATATCCTGGTGCCGGACGAGGTTGCGGATTTCGACCGGGTCTATGGTGCCATCGCCGGGGCGGCACGGGTGCTGACCCATGTAAACGCGCCGTCGCTTTTCCAGTGGGTGGTGGCCCGTTGCGCCGGATTGCCTTCCGAGGTTGCGGCGTATGAGAAAAACGGGCGTCTTCTTTACGAGGGGCTGCTGGCAGCGGGCTTCCAATGCGTGAAGCCTCAGGGGGCGTTTTACCTGTTTCCCCGGTCGCTGGAAGCGGATGATTACGCGTTTTGCGAGCGGGCGAAAAAGTACGGCCTCCTGCTGGTGCCGGGGACTGACTTCGGTTGCCCGGGCCATTTCCGGGCGGCGTACTGCATCAGGACGGAGACCATCGAGCGGTCGCTGCCGCTGTTCCGGAAGCTGGCGGCGGAGTACCGCGGCTGAAAAAAAGAGTCCCGGCAGCGCTTTGGCACTGCCGGGGCCGGGCCGTGATTCTTTCATCGGCTCTTTACAAATCTGTCAAAACAAAGTATAATATCCTTCGTCGGGGCGTAGCCCAGTTTGGTAGAGCGCTTCCTTGGGGTGGAAGAGGTCGTGGGTTCAAATCCCGTCGCTCCGACCATAATTTCATAAAAAACCGGCCTCGCCGTTTTCGGGCGAGGCCTTTTTATGCGCTTTTTCCGTTGGGAAGGTCGTCGAGGGAGCTGATTTCGGGATAATCGTTTTCCAGAAGTTCCGCCGGGTTGAGACGGAGGCGGCTCGTGAGGGAAATCAGGCTGATGTCTTCCAGCAGGGATGAGACGGAAACGCCGGGCACTTTGGAAAGGTCAATCTCAAAGGGATCATGCATATGGTAGCGGTCATCGGCGAAAACGCAGATGCGTGGCCGGACCGTAGCGCCGAAGGGCGCCGCCTTGACGATGGCAAAGCCGGCCGATGTCTCCAGCACGCTGCCGACGGGAAAGATGACGAGATTGTTAAAAAAGAGATCCAGCAACCGTTCATCAAACTGCCCCCGGGACAGCTTCTTCATGATGCGGTAGGCGATATGCGGCTTATAGGCGACCTTGTAGCTCCGGGCCGAGGTCAGGGCGTCGTAAACATCAGCGATGGCAACGACGCGGGCGAGGCGGTTGATGGCTTCGGATGCCTGGGACGCGGGGTAGCCGGTGCCGTCTATGTGCTGATGGTGCTGAACGGCCATCAGGGAAAGCGTCCGGGCGTTTTCCCCGCGGGCGGCCAGCAGGCGCTCTCCACCGGTCACCGGATGGCGCTGGACGATTTCAAACTCCTCGTTGCTGAGCTTGGCCGGCTTGTTGAGGATTTCCACCGGAACGTCAATCTTGCCGATGTCGTGCAGGAAACCGCCGCGTACCAAAGGGAACAGCTTTTTCGGCGAATAGTGACAGAGCCGGCCGATAAAGCCGCTGATGATGGCGACACCAACGCTGTGGCGGAAAGTGTATTCATCGTGTTCGAGAATCTGTGTAAGAGCGATAAGATCGTCTTCGGTGTCCAGAATTTTCCGGATGATCCGGGGAAGGGAACCGCGCAGGAAAACGGGGTTCATCAGTCCGTCCAGACAGAAAGCGTCGAGCTTTTCCTTCACGATGGCATGGGCGAAACGCTGTGTTTTTGTCAGGTGTTCCTGCAGGCCGGAAGTGTCCGGTGTTGTCGGATTCTCGCCGCCGTCGCAGATTGTCGCCTGTGTAACGCCCATTGTCTGAAGCTGCCGGATGGAACGGTCCGTCAGGATGGTGCCGGCTTTCAGGTAGGCGACGCCATGCAGGTTACGGAAATCCTCGGCAATCATCATACCTGCCTGCAGGTCATCTGTCGCTACTGTCCGCATGCGTTCGCCTCCCTTCACTTCTCACGGTAAAATCATTAAATTATATTCTACCACATTTGCCGGGGCTTTGCGAGATGATTTTTCAAGCTCCGTGAGGAACAGAGGCTGTTCAGCGGAAAAGAAAAAGCGTCCCCGGCTCTGGCAAGTTGGGAACGCTATGGGTGGCGAAAAACGCGGTCAATGTTCTTCGTTCGGCCTGGAAAAGACGCCCTTACGGCTTCTCTTCGTGGCGCGGGTGCTCGGAAACGACTTCGACGGCCCGGGCAATTTCCTCCAGCACTTCGACGCCATAGGTGAGGGACATTTGATCCAGACGAGCATAAATGCTGCCCTTGTCAGTCGATACATACTTGGGCGGCAGATGGTTCAGCGCCAGAATGGCTATATCCTGGCGGCATTGAGGGCAGTCACAGCAGTCGGGATAGAGCTTGAGAACGCTGTCCAGCTTTTGCAGGACAAAATCTTCCATATAGTTTTTCAACTGCATACCGGCTGGTTCCTTTCACGTTTTTTGTCATTATACCTTGTCCACTAGATTCAGCCTTCCCTGCGGTCGGCTTCATCAAGTGGCCAGGTATATATTCAGCACTAAGCTCCCCCCTTCCCTTCGGTCGGGCTCGCTTAGTGTTCATATTATATCATGATTGAGGACTGTCGGCAATCGGAGAAAAACGGTAGTATGCTCCGGCGGGTGCCGCTATTGCTTCGGCGAAAGAGGCGGCAGTTCCAGCGCCGTGTCTACTTGGGCGGCAAACCGGGCGGGCTCCCCTAAGATCGTTTCCCGGTACGTGGCGAAGCGGGGATACGCTTCTTCGTAATGGGCAAGCAGATAGCGGATCCGGGCGATGATAGCCGGAATGTCTTCGTCCCTGTCCGCAAATTTGTTTTCACCGCCGATGGGGACATCGACATCGTTCGCCGCCGCTCCACGGCGCCCGGTAATGAGACAGCAGCCGCTGATGGCGGCCTCGCGGGGAATGCGGTCCTTGCCGGGATGTGCGCCGAAGTCTATGTAAACCTTGGCCGTCCGCAATAAAGACCGGACTTCTTCCGGTGTCATGTTCTGGATTGGCCGCCAGTCAATGTCAGGAGCGGCATCTGTCAGCTTCCGGGTAAAAGCTTTGCCTTTCAGAGGATTGAAGGTCACGATGTCCTTGCGGGCCGCGGCGTTGTTTCCCGGTGGCTGGTTCAGGAAGACCGGGTTCAGATAATCACTTACGAAATGGATCTGCGACTCCGGGATTCCATTCAGCATCAGAAACTGCCGGGCGTATTCGGACTGAACCCAATGGACAGGGGGCAAATCCGGCTGAAAGGCGAACCAATGCGGCAGAGGCCGCCGCAGGGGATTTTCGGAAAAGAAGGCCAGTACCTGCGTCATGGAGCCAAGCCATTGATCGACACTGAGCCACCACAGGACGCGGCGAATCTCTTTGGCTTGGAACAAAGGCATGGTTTCGGGCGATATCAGGATGTTTTCCGGACGGTTCGTCATGCTGTCCACCGGTGGTACCTTATATTGTCGGTAAACGGCCGGAACCGGGTCGGGACGTTCGTGCGGCACATAATACATATAAGCATCGACGTCCCGCTGCCGCAAATAGGCAGCAAGCTGATGCAATACCTCCGGGCCGCCCGAAGCGGTTCCCGCCGGGGCGATGACATAGACTTTTGAGCTGGGAAATAGCTTCATGTCGCTCCTCCTTGCCGTTTCATACCGACGCTTCGTTCACGGCTGAGGGTATTATAACATGGAATCTGCCGGAATATCCACCGTTTGCAAAGGTTTTTCCGGGGGAGGGAAATCATTTTTTTTCATCGAAAATTCAGAAAACCCCTTGACTACGGGCGCAAAAAGTTATAATTTATGCATATAATATACTGTTGCCGGCGAAAGATAGGCTGTCGGCGGCGGAGAGGAAGAGGTGCTTTATTCATGTCAACCTTTTTGGTCTCATTGGCGATTCTCATCGTCGGTTATTTCATCTACGGGAAGATCGTCGATTCCGTGTTCGGCCCTACGGACCGGCCGACGCCGGCGGTCCGCATCAACGATGGCGTTGACTATATGCCGTTGCCGACATGGAAGGTGTTCCTGATCCAGCTCCTGAACATTGCCGGTCTGGGCCCGATCTTCGGTGCGCTGGGCGGCGCGCTCTGGGGCCCCAGCGTCTATCTCTGGATTGTCTTCGGTACCATCTTTGCCGGCGCGGTTCACGACTACCTCTCGGGCATGATGTCTCTACGGGAAGACGGCAAGAGCATTTCTGAGGTCGTCGGTATGTACATGGGACCGCTCATGCTTTCCATCATGCGCGGTTTCTCCGTTGTCCTTTTGGTCCTGGTCGGTACGGTCTTCATGACGGGGCCGGCGATGCTTCTGGCAAAGCTGACAGCGATGGATTTCAAGATTTGGCTCGTCATCGTGCTCGTGTACTATTTCCTGGCGACACTGCTCCCGATTGATGCCCTGATTGCCCGGTTCTATCCGCTCTTCGGTATCTGCCTCATCGTCATGGCGATTGGCATCATGGGCGGCATGCTCACCGGTGTTGGCGGCCATGTCATGCCGGAAATGACCTTCGAAAACCTGCATCCGAAAGGAGCGCCCATCTGGCCGCTGATGTTCATCACGGTTGCCTGCGGCGCGATTTCCGGGTTCCACTCCACCCAGTCGCCGATCATGGCCCGTTGCCTCAAGGATGAGCGCCTGGGTCGTCCGGTCTTTTACGGCGCGATGGTCGCCGAGGGCATCATCGCCTTGATTTGGGCGGCCGCCGGCGTTACCTTCTATGACGGTACGGCTGGCCTCAGCGCTTCTCTGGCCAAAGGCGGCCCGGGCGGCGCAGTATACGATATCTGCGTTGGCTTCCTGGGTTCCGGTGTCGGTGCTACGCTGGCTATGCTGGGCGTCATCGCCTGTCCCATCACTTCGGGTGATACCGCGTTCCGCTCGGCCCGCCTGACGCTGGCGGACTGGTTCAATGTTCCGCAGCAGACCTGGGCCAAGCGTCTGACCTTCGCGATTCCGCTGCTGGCCATTGGCGGCGCGCTCTCTCAGATTAACTTCAACATTATCTGGCGCTATTTCTCCTGGACGAACCAGACGCTGGCCATGATCGTCCTCTGGACGGGCGCTGTCTATCTCTATCAGAAGCTGGACAACAAGATGGCAAGCCTGGTGGCGGCGGTTCCGGCGACCTTCATGTCGGTCGTCACCACGACGTATATCCTTCAGGCGAAAGAGGGACTTCAGCTTCCCACCAGCATCACCTATCCGGCGGGCTTCGTCTTCGCGGCCCTTTTCCTGGGGCTGTTCCTCAAGGCGACGTTCATGCGCGGCTCGAATAACTGAAGAATCGTTATTAAAAAGACAGGGCTTCCGGTGGTGGGAGCCCTGTTTTTTCGCTGTTTGCGAAAGATTTTTAGAGTTTTTTTCAAAAAAGTGTTGACAAACGATTCCAATCGCGCTATCATATGTCTTGTCAGTTTGACGCGGCCCTCCTTCGGCGAGTCAATGGGCCGGGTCATCAATGAAAATGCGGAAATAGCTCAGTGGTAGAGCACCACCTTGCCAAGGTGGGGGTCGCGGGTCCGAGTCCCGTTTTCCGCTCCATGATGACAGCGGATCTCGCACGCGCACAGTGTGCGAGATTTTCTTTGGGAT
>JAFSWT010000153.1 GCA_017444395.1 Schwartzia sp. (in: firmicutes)
CGCAAACCTTGCTGTCACTGATGACAAGCACTTTGCGCGCTTTTCAAACTGTAAAACTCGGGCTTCTCTTTGCTTCTCTTTCCTCCGCGGCGAATTGCGCCCCCTGCCGCAAAGTGCTATAATGAAACAGTATTCTATCCCAATTTAGGAGACCTGCCGTATGGCGAAGAAATACACCATCCTGATGATCCTGCCCGACGGTTCGCTGGCGGACGAGTTCTGCGGGCGGCTCTCTGCGGACCATGAGATCCTCCGCGCGGCCGACGAAGATGAGGGGCTGCAACTCTTGCACCAATATCGGCAAAGGATTGCCGCGGTCCTTTTGGATATCGGGCTGGAGAAAGCGAGCGGCTACGCTTTTCTCCGGACGGTCAGCGGCAACATCCTGTACACCGCCATCCCCGTCATCGCCGTAGCGCCGCAATCGCCGGAGGCGGAAGATTTGACCTGCCTCGGCCACGGTGCCGCCGACATCATCACCCCGCCCTGCCCCGGGCCGCTGCTCGCCAAGCGCCTCGCCAACGTCATCCGCGCCAAGGACTCGGCCACCGTTGCCGAAATCGAGCGGATGCTGAAAGCGCTGCCCTCGAACATTTACCTGAAAGACGCCGAGGGCAAGTACGTCTTTGCCACCCACTACTGGCACCATCTGGACATGAGCGGCAACCCCGACTGGACCATCCGCGGCAAGACCGATCCCGAGATCCGCAAGGACAAGGAGAACGCCATCCTGGCCTATGAGAGCGACAAGCAGATTCTCGCCACCGGCAAGGGGACGCGCTATATCATCGAAAACGAAGTCAACGGCCAGCCGGAATTCCTCGAACTCATCAAGGAACCGGTCTGCGACGACAACGGCCAAATCACCGGCATCATCGGCCTCATCAACAACGTCACCGAGCAGCAGATCCTGAAGCGCGAGCTGGAAAAGCGCTCCCGGACCGACGAGCTCACCGGGCTTTACAACCGCCACTACTACGAGGAATGTATCAAGCGCCTGCACAAGCGGAAAGAATTTCCCGTCAGTTTCATTTCCGCCGATTGCAACGGCCTGAAGAAAATCAACGATACCTACGGCCACCTCGTCGGCGACGAATACATCCGCATGTCGGCCCTGCTCTTCAAGATGGTCCTGCCGGAAACGGCGCTGATTTTCCGGGTGGGCGGCGACGAGTTCGCGATGATCCTGCCCTCGACCAGCGCCAAAGAGGCCCAGACGCTGATTGACGAAATGCAGCAGAAAGCGGCCCTTTTCCGCATACGGGACCAGCAGCTCAGCGTCGCTTTCGGCCTTTCCTCCATCCACGCCGGCACCGACGACCTGATTTCCTGTATCGAGGCCGCCGACCGCGATATGTATGTGAATAAGCGAAAAACCAAGAAGGATATTCCCTAAACGGCCGAAAGTATCCCACCGCGACGGGAAAACCGTCAACGGACTTTGGCCGGACCGGCCCTCCGGGGGAAGGAGCAGAGAAGATGGGCTACCTCGAGGATATCAGAGCGCTGGCCGAAAGGATTGCGCAGTTCAAGGACACGGTGACGACGAAGGAAGCCACGAAGCTGTCGATGATCGTGCCGTTCTTTGCCGCCCTGGGTTACGATATGACGAACCCGCGGGAAGTGATGCCCGGCTATGCCGCGGATTTCGGGACAAAGAAGGGCGAGCCGGTGGATTACGCCATCATGGACGAGGCCGGGAAGCCCCTGATCCTGATTGAGGCCATGCGTTGCGGAGAAAATCTCGACCAGCGCGGCAGCTGGCTGTTTCGCTATTACGCGTCCACCCCGGCGAAAATCTATGTCCTGACCAACGGCCTTCTGTACCATTTCATCTTCGACATCAAATACAAGAACAAAATGGATTCCGCCCCCTTCCTGGAGCTTGATATGCTCCACCTCAACGACGAAGCGCTGGCGGAGCTGGAAAACCTGCAACGCGACGCCGTCGGCGCGGTCGCCATCTCCGATCCTATCTGTTCCCTGAAATACTGCCGCGAGATCCGGCAGATTTTCGCCCGCCAGTTGAAATACCCCGACGATGATTTCGTGAAATACTTCATGAACATCATATACCGGAAAACGCCCACCCGGCAAGCGGTGGACGCCTTCCGCGGCCTTGTCAAGCTGTCCCTCGACCGGGTCATCACTGATACGGCCAACGCCAAAGTCAATGAAGCCCTGGCCCGGGGCGCGACCTGTATTGAAACCACGGTGGACAGCCCCGGCCGGCAGGAAGCCGGTGGGAAACTCTATATCCGCCGCGCCGCCTATATCGCCAGGACGCCGGCGGCGCTGACCGCGGCCCAGGAATGCCTGCAAAAGCGGGACGCCGGCGGCTTTGGCCGGCTGGAACGGGCCGGTCAGATTTTCGTGTTCGACGCCGATACCCCGATCACGCGATGCGAGTCCATCGGGCCCGCGGTCGTCCGGGTCGATTGCCCGGTCGCGGACTTTTCGTCCGACGATGTCTATACGTATAAAAACTGGATATTGGAAAAATCATAAAAACCCAGCAGGCCCGCCAGTGAAAAGGCGGGCCTGCTTTCGTTTATCCATTGCGCTTCGCGCCGATAGGCCGTTCCCACATCAACCGTAGTGATGACGGCAGGCGGCAATCATTCCTTTCCCGCAAATCATGCGCCCGAAGCGGCACTTCTTTGCGCTTTGCTCAATTCCCGCCGTTGACGAACGGCGGTTTGTCAATTATAATGAAGTTTTAGATGAATCCACGCGGCGGCGGGCGGTCACCGGTCGCCAACGCCGCGTCACGACAGACAAGGGTGATTTCGGCATGGCGGAAAAGAAACGGCGACGGGCCCGGCGACAACCGAAGAAGAACAGCGGCAGCAGCGGCCTCTATCTGGTGTTCGGCTTCTGCCTGGTGGCGCTTTTGGTGGTGGGCGTAATCTGGCGGTATGGTGCCTACGCCAAAGTCAATCTCCACGCCGTCGCCATGGGGGTGGCGGCGCTGGGGCTGCTTCTTTTGGCCCGCACCCTCTGGCGCTCCGCTCCGAAGGACAAAGCGACGAACCGAAGCGCCGCCAGGGACAAAACGCCCTCCGCCCCGGAAAAGCGTCAGGAAACGCCCTCAACCCCAAAGGAGGCCGCGCCGCTTCCGGTTTCGGTCCCGACGCCGCGAAGCAGCGTGTTCTACGACCAGGAAAAAGATGACCGCTTTTCCCCGCGTCTTCCTGACGGCACCCCGGCCCCGGAACCGGCCCCCGCGTCCAACACGGAGCCGGTGTCCAGGCCATCCAGTGCCCGGGCGCTTCTGCGACGGGTCCTCGGCCTGCCGGAGGAACCGGCGCCGGAAATGGCAGACGCCCCGGCCTCCGATGTCGTCGCGGAAGAGACGAACCCGCCCCAGGAGGACGTCACGCCCGCTCCGGCAACGCCGCCGGCCGGCCCCGCTGCCCCGGTCGCGGAACCGGCCGACGGCGAGGACACGCTGACGGTGCCGGATTTTCTGGGTAAAAGCCGCCCCGCTCCGGCGGAATCCCTTTCCCCCGCTGCCGATGAGACACCCGGGGAAATCGCCCTGACCGCCTCGCTGGCCGAGGAATCGCTGGGTCTCTCGGCCCTGCGCCACGCACCGGCGCCGGCAAGCGATGACATAACGGCAGAAACAGCCGACGCCGCCCCGGAGGCGGACACCCCGGCCACCGGTGCCCCGGTCTCGGAGGATACCCCCGCAGTGACCGGCACCACCGTCCCGGCAGAGGAACCCCCCGTGGGCGAAACTGCTTCGTCCCCCGCGCCTCTGCCTCCCTTCCCCATCGCCGAGGCTTTCCCGCCGGCGATGGAAACGTCCCCCCTCAGCAACGACGTTGTTTCTCCTCCGCTCGCGGAGGAAACCCCGGCTTTGGATTCGCCTGACGACAGCGCTTCCCCGGCGGTTACGCCGGCCGCGCCCGCGCCTGCTCCGGTCCGGATTTACCACTTGCCAAGAATCGAGGAGATTTTGGCGAAAGCCCCCCGGCGGCAGAGCTTTGAGACCGAGCGGGAAATCCGGGAAAACGCCGAGATCCTTTCCCGGACGCTGGAAAATTTCCGCGTCAAGGCCACGATCGTCAACGCCTGCCACGGCCCCTCCGTCACCCGCTACGAGCTGGAGCCGGCCCCCGGCGTCAAGGTCAGCAAGATCGCCGGCCTCGCCGACGACCTGGCGCTGGCGCTGGCGGCTTTCTCCGTCCGCATCGAGCCGGTGCCCGGCAAGCCCGTCATCGGCATCGAGGTACCGAACCATGAACTGGAAGGCGTGCATCTGCGGGACGTCCTCGAGGCGCCAGCCTTTAGCGCCGCGCGCTCGAAGCTCACCGTCGGCATCGGCATGGACATCGGCGGCCAGGCCATCTTTGCCGACATCGCCAAGATGCCCCATCTGCTCGTCGCCGGCGCCACCGGCTCCGGCAAATCCGTCTGCATCAACACCATCATCACCAGCATCCTGTTTCGGGCCACGCCCGACGAGGTGAAATTCATCCTCATCGACCCGAAGATGGTGGAGCTTTCCAACTACAACGGCATCCCCCACCTCATGGTCCCGGTCGTCACCGACAGCCGCAAGGCCGCCTCGGTGCTGAACTGGGCCGTGCAGGAAATGGAAAAGCGCTACGCGAAATTCGCCGCCGCCGGTGTGCGGGACATGGAACGGTTCAACGCCGCCGCCCCGGACGAAGAACGGATGCCCGCCATCGTGCTCATCATCGACGAGCTGGCCGACCTGATGATGGTCGCTTCCCACGACGTCGAGGACGCCATTTGCCGTCTGGCGCAGAAAGCCCGGGCCGCCGGCCTCCACCTCGTGCTGGCCACCCAGCGGCCTTCGGTGGATGTCATCACCGGTATCATCAAGGCGAACATCCCCTCGCGCATCTCCTTTGCCGTTTCCTCCCAGACCGACTCCCGCACCATCCTCGACGCCGGCGGCGCCGAAAAGCTGCTGGGCAAGGGCGATATGCTCTTCGCCCCGGTGGGCGAGCCGAAGCCGCTCAGGGTGCAGGGCGCCTTCATCAGCGATGACGAGGTGGAACGGCTGCTGGACTTCATCCGCGCCCAGGGCTTCGACACCGAGCCGGAGGAAGAAATCCTGACCTTCACCGAGAACGAGCTGGCAGCCGAAGAAGACGGCGGGAAAGGCGCCGCCGCCGATACCGACGAGCTGCTGCGACCGGCCACGGAGTTCGTGCTCGACGCCGGCCACGCCTCCACTTCCAGCATCCAGCGGCGTTTCCGCATCGGCTACACCCGGGCGGGCCGCCTCGTGGACATGATGGAAAGCTACGGCATCGTCGGCCCCAGCCAGGGCAGCAAGCCCCGCGAGGTCCTGATGACCCGCGACGAAGCCCTGTCGGTGCTGGACCGGCCACTGCCCTGACGCGGCGCCCGGCGCGGCTTTTCTCGTGATACCCCGAACCGTTTGCCCCGCCGCTTTTTCCCGGCGGGGCTTGTTTTTTCCCCCGCGCCGTGAGAAAATAAGGGGAGAACAACCGCGAAATCATTCCCATCCCGACAGGAGGTTTCCCATGAAACGATTCTTTTCCGCGGCCCTGGCGGCCGCGTTCCTGTTTGCCCCGGTACTGCCGCCGGCTACGGCGGTTCCCGCTTTCTCGGGACAAACCGCTTTCGCGGCGCAACACGCCGAAGCCGCCTGGACGCGGCCGGCGGCGCTACGGCCCGGCGACTGCATCGGCATCGTCGCCCCGGCCAGCCCGTCGGAAACCGAAGAAATCCAAAAGGCGGCCACCTTCCTGCGGAAGCAGGGCTACCGGCTGAAGATTTCCCCCTTCTGCGACCGGCAGTACGGCTTTTTCGCCGGCACCGACTCCGAACGGGCCTCCGAGCTCAACGCGTTCTTCCGCGACGACGACGTCAAGGCCATTCTCTGCGTCCGCGGCGGCTATGGCGCCGCCCGCATTCTGAACCGCCTCGACTACGAGGCCATCGCCCGCCATCCCAAGCTCTTCATCGGCTTCAGCGACATCACCGCCCTGCACATCGCTCTGGGCCAGCGCTGCCATCTCGTCACCGTGCACGGCCCCATGCTGACCTCCTTCGCCAATGCGAAACGGCAGCAATCCTTCACCGGGCAGGAATTCCTGCGCGGTCTCACCGGCACGAAACCGCTGGGGGAGATTCCCCTGCCGCCGGGACGCCGGCTCACCGCCGTAGAGCCCGGCGTCGCCGAGGGCCCTATCGTCGGCGGCAACCTTTCCATCATCGCCTCGCTGATCGGCACCCCCTACGAACTCCGGGGCGACGGCGCCCTGCTCTTTTTGGAAGACGTGGACTCGGACTCCTATCAGATTGACCGCGACCTGCAGCAGCTTTGGCAGAGCGGCCTGCTGCGGCGGGTCAGCGGCCTCCTCATCGGCGATCTGGACGGCGACGACGACCTCGACCCGGGGGATTTCACCACCGCCGAGGTCATCGCCTGCTACGCCCGCCTCGCCGGCCTGCCAACCATCAAGGGCATCCCCGCCGGCCACGAGTTGGACAATATGTTCCTCCCCTTCGGCGTCCGGGCCCGGCTGGAGGCCCGTGAGGACGGCACCGCCAGCCTGCGATTTCCCGACGCCGCCCTCACCGAAGCCGCGGCCCGCTGACGGTATGCTCGCGGCAGCTTGCTTCTCCGATACGCCCCCCACAAAACAGAAGGAGGTTTTCCCATGACCATGAAAGACGCGACCCTCTGCCTGCACGCGGGCTACCAGCCGGAAAACGGCGGGCCCGGTGTCATGCCCATCGTCCAGAGCACCACTTACCGCTTTGACTCCACCGACCACATCGCCGCCCTGTTCGATATGCCCACCGAGCCCATGTATTCCCGCTTCGCCAACCCCACCGTGGACGCCGTGGAGAAAAAAATCGCCGCCCTCGAAGGTGGCGTCGGGGCGCTCTGCACCACTTCCGGCCAGGCGGCGACCCTCTTTTCCGTGCTGAACCTCTGCCGGGCCGGCGACAGCATCCTCTGCTCCGCCGCCGTCTATGGCGGCACCGTGAACCTCTTCGCCGTCACCCTGAAACGCCTCGGCATCGAGTGCATCTTCGTCGATCCCGAAGCCGGCGAGGAAGAAATGAAGCGGGCCCTGCGCCCCAACACCCGCCTCGTCTTCGGCGAGACGCTGGCGAACCCGGCCCTCATCGTCTGCGACATCGAAAAGCTCGCCCGCGTCGCCCACGGCCACGGGATTCCCCTCATCATCGACAACACCTTTGCCACCCCCATCCTCTGCAAGCCTTTCCGGTTCGGGGCGGACATCGTCGTCCACTCCACCACGAAATACATGGACGGTCACGCCCTGCAGGTGGGCGGCGTCATCGTGGACAGCGGGAAATTTGACTGGACAAACGGCAATTTCCCCGAATTCACCGAGCCCGACGAATCCTACCACGGCGTCGTCTATACGAAATCCTTCGGCGACGCCGCCTACATCATCAAGGCCCGGATGCAGCTCATGCGCGACTTCGGCTGCTACCCCGCCGCCCACTCCGCTTTTCTGCTGAACCTGGGCCTCGAGACGCTGGCCGTGCGGATGCCCCGTTACGCCGAGAACGGCCGCCGCGCCGCCGAATACCTCGCCGCCTGCCCCAAAGTGGAATCCGTCACCTACCCCGGCCTCCCGCAGGACAAATACCACGCCCTGGCGGAGAAATACCTCGGCGGCCGGGCCAGCGGCGTCGTCACCTTCAACATCCGGGGCGGCCGGGAAAACGCCGTGCGCTTCATGGACAGCCTGCAGCTCGCCTGCAACGAAGTCCACGTCGCCGACATCCGCACCTGCGTCCTGCACCCGGCCAGCGAAACCCATCGCCAGCTCACCGACGAGCAGCTCGCGGCCTGCGGCATCCACCCCGGCATGATCCGCCTCTCCGTCGGCCTCGAGGACATCGACGACATCCTCGCTGATCTGGAGCAGGCCTTCGCGAAAGTGAAATGAACAACTTTTGGCCAACGATTGGCACAATCTATAAAAAATCATCGGAAAAGGAGGCACCCGACATGATTGGACGCAGGCTGGCACGGCTCGTTCTCGCCCTGGCGGCGGGGCTTTGTTTCAGCGGTACGGCAGCGGCGCAGCCGCCCCCGATTGATACGGTGGAGGCGCAGCTCGATTTTCTCGCCGGACACCGGCAGGACTGGGAAACGCTGCCGGCGCAGGAGGACACGCCTTTCGCCCGGGTTGTCCATTTCGCGGTGACTGACCTCGACAACAACGGACGGCTGGAGATTCTTTTCTCCGCGGCCATCGGCCAGCAGCCGGTGGCGGAGAACTGGGGCTACGAGGTGAACGAGGCCGGCGACGGGCTGGTACCGCTTTTGTTCCGGAACGGCGCCGACCACACGCCCATCTCCCGTCCCTCGGCACCGCTGTATTTCGCCTGCCAACTCGGCACCTACCACTACGTTTTTCAGGAGGACCGCCGCTACGACTGGTCGGAACACGGTGGTGAGCTGTCGGGGCTGTCGCTGACGCAGGGAGAAATCTACCGGACACTGCTGGGGCGTTTTTCCGAGGCCCGCGACCCCTCCGGCCAGACGCCGCCGGTGCGGCAGTATTTCGACGATAAGGACCGGCCCATCAGCGCGGCGGCGTACAGCGCCCTCGCCCGCCGGCACTACGATTATTACCACCCCGGCGAGCTGACGCTGGGCTGGGTGCCGATGGCGCGGCTCACCGAGGCGCGGAAAAATCAAGCGCAAGTGCGGGCGCTGTTCGCCGAATCCTGGGCCGGTTTCCGCATCCAAATCAGCAACGAAGAAGTACATTGAATCGCCGCCCGGCATATCGCCGGCGCGGCACCATACAAAAAAAGGAACTGTCGCATGAAGGCAAATGTCTTCATGGACAGTTCCTTTTTGTTTCACTGACCGGTCTCAGAATCCCGGGTATTCCATCTTCTCCTCCGTCGGTGAGGCTTTAAGAGCCTCCCTCTGGAGGGAGGTGGCGCGAAGCGCCGGAAGGAGGCCCACTGCATTGCGCTTTGCACAAACCGAAAGATTCCGTACCACCCGTCAGAATCGCTTTTCGTAACCTGTATGTTAGTGACTGGTCATTAACTCAAAATATCA
>JAFSWT010000154.1 GCA_017444395.1 Schwartzia sp. (in: firmicutes)
CCTTGATAGCAGAAAGAATTCTAGCAGAGGACTGGCGAAACAGTTCATCTTGTGGTAACATAGATTCAGCACCTCTTTCGGTATTTTTAGGGTAGTTGCTGATTCTATTATACCGTGATCAGGTGCTATTTTGTTGTCAAGATTGCTATTTTTTTGCTCTGAAGGCTTGTTTTTTTAGAGCTTTGCGCTAGTTTTGCTGGTGGGAAAGTTGAGTTAATAATACTTCGACATTTACCGGATGAAATCCTGCCGTTCCCGGTAAAGGGGACAGGCGTTATATTGCCTTTAGTTTGGTCGTTACGGGAGAAAGATATTACTCCGGCCAAAAATTCACGAAACTAAGTCTTCCGAACGATTTGCGTGAATACTGACGGTTCACGCAGTTTTATCATGCGGTGGTCTCCTTCCGGCTCGCTACGCTCGCCACCTCCCTCGCTGGGAGGCTGGCAGAGCCAATTCTTACGGTTGACGCGAAACCTGAAGGCTTCCGCAAAGTGTAAAAGGTTGGCTCGGCTTGCCCCCCTCCGGGAGGGGGGTAGGGGGGAGCCTGCGGCCGTAACATTTGCTTTAGGGTAACGTGAATGGCCGTGAGAACTTACAGCTTACGTAAAGCAAGCCGGACGGGTTACACGAGACCTGACAGTTTGCGTAAAGCGAAGGTGAATGGTCTCTATCAATCTGCCCTTTCAGGGAGATAGTAATCTCCAAATTCCTGCCGGCCACTTCTCAAAGCACCTTCGATATGGTGTAATAATAATGAAAGAATGAAAGGAGGGTTTCCTATGTCGATTTATACATATCGTCGTTCCGCGTTAGCCAGCCCCGACCCTTGGAGAGCTTGCTATCACTTGCTTGACGAGCACCCTCGCTATCATGATTGCGACAACTGCGAACACAATCTTTATTGTGATTACGGTCTTGATTTCCTAATCTCAAAAGGGATCGAAGAATTACTGGAGGAGAATCGGCAGCTTCAAATAGAGTTAAATGGTGGCGTTCCGCCCATCGACCCTAATTTCCGCCTCACATACGCGCCGAAGCCATAGCCGCCCGTCCGGGGCGGCTTTTTCGTTTCTTCCTTCGCGCCCGTTCAATGGCGTATTTGGGTCGTGACGAGAGTAAAAATTCCACTATATTTACACTATTTTTACACTATATATTCACTATGATCCCCGGAACCGTGGAACAGACTCCCTGGTTCCGGGGATAAATGTTGGCGGGTACAATATGGGTACACAAAAGGTGCTTTTCTGCCGAAGCGGACAGAATCCATCCCTGGCGCAGCTTCAGGCCCGGAAGCAGGCAATGTTCCTTTCGGAATGGGATTGACTTTTGGCCAATAGTTGACCTTTTTCACACATTAAACGGCGTGAGGAGTTTTTTCGCGTATTTCCAGGCTTTTTCGATGACGCGGGTGATGGGGAGCAGCTTTTCCGGCTCGTGGGTGACGAGCTGGAAGAGGCGCCGGCGGGTCAGGCGGTATTCGGCTTCGAAGCCCTTGAGGAAGTCTTCGAATTCCTTTTCCACCGAGACGGCCGGGATGTCCGAGGTTTCGATTTCGCACTGGCGCCCGGTGAGGTGGGCGGTGTCGCCGCGGAAGGGGATATAGGCGTCCCAGCCCAGCTCTTTTTCGATTTTCGCTTTGAGGGCTTCCTGGGCCAGGCCCTCGCCGTGGACGACGAAGACTTTGGCCGGGGCCGGGGTTTGGATATGGCCGAGCCAGTCGAGGATCTGGCGGGCGTCGGCGTGGGCGGAGAAGCCGTCCAGCACTTGTATCTGTGCCTGCACCGCGATTTCCTCCCCCAGCACCCGCACCCGCTTGATGCCGTCCACCAGCCGCCGGCCGAGGCTGCCCTCGGCCTGATAGCCGGCGAAGAGGATGGTGGATTCGGGCCGCCAGAGGTTGTGCTTCAGGTGGTGCAGGATGCGCCCGGCGTCGGCCATACCGCTGGCGGAGAGGATGATGGCCGAGCTCTCGGAGCTGTTCAGGGCCCGGGACTCCGCCGAGGATTCGCAGACGCGCAGTTGCGGCATTTGCGGGATGGTGCCCTGCCCGGCCAGCAGCGACAGGGTATCATCGTCGAAGTCCTGGCTGTTTTGCAGGAAAATCCGCGTGGCCGCGATGGCCAGCGGGCTGTCGAGGATGATGGGGACCTCGTCGATGCGGCCGGCTTTCCAGAGCTTGTAGAAGTAGTAGAGCAGCGTCTGGGTGCGCCCCACGGCAAAGGCCGGGATGATGAGATTGCCGCCCCGGTCCATGGTGTCGTTCACGATTTCCGCCAGGGCCGATTCCTTGTCGTAGCTTTCGTGCAGCCGGTCGCCGTAGGTGGACTCGATCAGCAGGTAGTCGGCGCCGTCGAGAATGGAGGGGTCCTTGATGATGGGCTGGTCGGGCTGGCCGAGGTCGCCGGAGAAGACGAGCTTCGTCGTGGCGCCGTCCTCGGTGACGAAGACCTCGATGATGGCCGAGCCCATGATGTGCCCGGCGTCGTGATAGACGACGCGGACGTTGTCCGCCGCCTGAAACGGCGTCTTGTAGGTGACGGCGGAAAAGCACTGCAGGGCCGCCGAGGCGTCCTCGAGGGTGTAGAGCGGCGGCACCGGGGCATAGCCGCCGCGCTGGCCTTTGCGGTTCTGCGTCTCGGCGTCGGATTCCTGGATGTGGGCCGAGTCCGGCAGCATGATGGCCGCCAGATCCGTCGTGGCCTTCGTGGCGTAGACCGGGCCCTTGAATCCTTCTCGGCAGAGGCGGGGAATCAGGCCGCAGTGGTCCACGTGGGCATGGGTCAGCAGCAGGCAGTCGATTTCCGCCGGGGCGAAAAGGAACTCCTCCCGGTTCAGGGCCCGGACGCGTTTTCCGCCCTGAAACAGGCCGCAGTCAATCAGAATCTTGTGATCTTTTGTTTCCAACAGGTAGCAGGACCCGGTCACCGTATGGGCCGCCCCCAAAAACCGCAGACGCATGAGTAAGCCACTCCTTTCGCACGAAACGGCGTATGATTCCTACTGCATTATTCTATGCGCGCCCCCCTTCTTCCTGCCGGCGCCGGCAGGAAATCGCATTTTGTTTTGCGGAAAAGGAAAAGAAAAAGGGCGCCCCACGAAAGGACGCCCGGAAAATTTTATCGTCTTTCAATCGGTAGTAATACAGGCAGCGGGATGGGAGGTTCCGGTCGCGGGATGCCTCTGCCGTCCCCGGCTTCCGGTCAGGAGATGGCCGCCTTGATGGTTTTCACGTATTCGCCGACGAAGCGGGGCGCGTCGGTCCCGTGTTTTTCCAGCAGCCGGACGATGGCCGAGCCGATGATGACGCCGTCGGCAATCGACGCCATTTTCTCCGCCTGCGCCGGTGTCGAGATGCCAAAGCCGATGGCGGTGGGGATGGTCGTATGCTGCCGCACGACGCGCAGGATCGAGGCCAGGTCGGTGGTGATCTCACTGCGAACGCCGGTGACGCCGAGGCTCGACACGATGTAGAGGAAGCCCTCCGCTTCTTCGGCGATTTGGGCAATCCGCCGGGCCGAGGTGGGGGCGATCATGGAGATGAGGCTGATGTCACAGCGGCGGCAGAGGGGCAGGAATTCCTCCCGTTCCTCGAAGGGAACGTCGGGCAGGATGAGCCCGTCGATGCCGACCTCCTGCGCCGTGCGCAGGAACTTCTCGGCGCCGTAGGAAAAGACGACGTTGGCGTAGGTCATGAAGACCAGCGGGATGGTGATGTCCCGGCGAAGGGACCGGACGAGGTCAAAGATCCTGTCGGTGGTGACGCCCCCGGCCAGGGCCCGGACGTTGGCGGCCTGGATGACGGGGCCTTCCGCCGTCGGGTCGGAAAAAGGGATGCCGAGCTCGATGAGGTCAGCGCCGTTTTCCACGGCGGCGCGGACGACCCGTTCCGTGGTTTCGAGGCCGGGGTCGCCGCAGGTGATGAAAGGGATGAAGGCCTTGCCGCCGGCGAAGGCGTCTTTGATCTTATTCATGGATATCCTCCCCCCGGTAGCGGGCGATGGCGGCGCAGTCCTTGTCGCCGCGCCCGGAAATGGTGATGACGATGATCTTGTCTTTCGCCAGCGTCGGCGCCAGCTTTTGGGCGTAAGCGACGGCGTGGGCCGACTCGATGGCGGCCACGATGCCCTCGGTCCGGGCCAGGTACTCGAAGGATTCCACCGCTTCGTCGTCGGTCACCGGCACGTACTGCGCCCGGCCGGTGTCGTGGAGCCAGGCGTGCTCGGGGCCGATGCCGGGATAGTCGAGGCCGGCGGAAATGGAATAGACCGGCGCGATCTGGCCGTAGGAATCCTGGCAGAAATACGATTTCATGCCGTGGAAGATGCCGACGCGGCCGGTGCTGATGGTGGCCGCGGTCTCGAGAGTGCCGATGCCCCGCCCCGCCGCTTCGCAGCCGATGAGCCGGACGCTCTTGTCCTCCAGGAAGTGGTAGAAGCTCCCCATGGCGTTGGAGCCGCCGCCCACGCAGGCAATCACGGCATCGGGCAGACAGCCCTCCTTTTCCCGGAGCTGTTCTTTGATCTCCCGGGAAATCACCGCCTGAAAATCGCGGACGATGGTGGGGAAGGGATGGGGCCCCATGACCGAGCCCAGGCAATAATGGGTGTCGTGGATGCGCGACGTCCACTCCCGCATGGCCTCGGAGACGGCGTCCTTCAGGGTGCCGGTGCCGGTCTTGACGGCGATGACCCGGGCGCCGAGGAGCCGCATGCGGTACACGTTCAGCGCCTGGCGCACGGTGTCCTCCTCCCCCATGAAGACGACGCACTCCATGTCCAGCAGGGCGGCGGCGGTGGCGGTGGCGACGCCGTGCTGACCGGCGCCGGTCTCGGCAATCAGGCGCGTCTTGCCCATCTTCTTCGCCAACAGCGCCTGGCCCAGCACGTTGTTGATCTTGTGGGAGCCGGTATGGTTGAGGTCCTCGCGTTTCTGGTAGATTTTCGCGCCGCCCAGGTCCTTGGTCATCTTTTCCGCGAAGTAGAGTCGCGAGGGCCGGCCGGCGTATTCGTTGAACAGGCGGGTGAGTTCGTCGTTGAAGGCCGCGTCTTCCCGGTACCGGTTGTAGGCGGCTTCCAGTTCGATCAGGGCGTTCATCAGGGTTTCCGGCACATACTGCCCGCCATAGATTCCGAAGCGTCCGTCAGGGTTGCTCATATCCATCTTCCTTTCGCACGGCGGCCACGAAGGCCGCCATTTTTTCCTTGTCCTTGCGTCCACCGGTTTCCACACCGGAGCTCACGTCGAGGGCGCAGGGGTGAAGCTGCCGCACCGCGTCGGCGGCGTTGGCCGGAGTCAGTCCGCCGGCCAGGAAATAGGGCCGGGGAAAATCCCGGAGCAGTTGCCAGTCAAAGGCCCGTCCCTCGCCGGCGCCGGCGTCCAGCAGGATGTGACCGGCGGCGGAAGCGGCGGCGTCCTCAAGGCTTCGCGGGCTTTCCACGCGAAACGCCTTGATGACGGGATGGCCGGTGGCGTCCTGCAAGCGGCGGATGTAGTCGTCGCCTTCACGGCCGTGGAGCTGGGCGATGTCGATGATACCGCTTCGCAGCAGGCGGGCGACGGTTTCGATTTCCTCATCCACGAAGACGCCCACGGCCCGGATGTCCGGCCGCAGGGCCCGCCGCAGTTCCGCCGCCACCGCCCCGGAAACATGGCGCTTGCTTTGGGGGGCGAAGACGAAGCCGATGTAATCGGGGCGGAGTTCGTTGGCGGCGGCGATGTCAGCGGGGCGGGTCAGGCCGCAGAGCTTGATTTTCGTCATGGCGCACCGCGCAGCTCCGCCAGCTTTTGCCGCTTGTCGTCCGCCCGCATCAGCGCCTCGCCCACCAGCACCGCGTCGACGCCGTTCTCCCGGAGCCGCGCGGTGTCCGCCGGGCTTTGGATGCCGCTCTCGGCGACGACGAGCGTGCCCGCCGGGATGCGTTGGCGAAGCCGCCGGGCGTTTCCGGTATCGACGGAGAAGTCGTTGAGGTTGCGGTTGTTGATGCCGATGATTTCGGCGCCGGCGGCCAGCGCCGTTTCAATCTCGCGTTCGTCGTGGACCTCGGTGAGGACGCCGAGTCCCAGGGCGCGGGCCAGCGCCAGATATTCCCGCAGCCGCCCTTCGTCCAGCAGGGCGACGATCAGCAGGACGGCGGCGGCGCCCAGCAGCCGGGCCTCACAGATCATGTAATCATCGACGATGAAGTCCTTGCGCAGGCAGGGCAGGGAAACGGCAGCGGCGATTTCCCGCAGGTAGTCGTCGGAGCCCAGGAACCATTTCGGCTCCGTCAGCACCGAGATGGCGTCGGCGCCGGCCGCCTCGTAGTCCCGGGCGATGGCGAGATAAGGGAAGTCCGGGGCAATGAGCCCCTTGGAGGGTGAGGCCTTCTTGCACTCGCAGATGAAAGAGAGGCCGGGCTTTCGCAGGGCGTCCGCGAAGGAGGGGACGGGATTCGCCGCCGTCAGCGCCTGCCGCCGGATTTCCTCCAAAGGCGTTTTCGCTTTGGCCTGCCGGACGCGCTCTCTCGCGTGGGCCGCCAATTCATCGAGAATCGTCATGGCTTATTCCTCAACCGTCTCGTGGCTGGTGGCAATCAGCGCCTCCAGCGTCCGCAGCGCCCGGCCGGAGTCCACGAGCTCCGCCGCCAGCGCCACGCCCTCCTTCATGGTCCCGGCTTTGCCGGCGATGGCCAGCGCCGCGCCGGCGTTCAGCAGGGCGGCGTTCCGCTTGTGGCCGGGGGCGCCTTTCAGGATGTCCCGGGTGATGGCGGCGTTCTCCGCCGGGGTGCCGCCCCGCAGGTCCTCGCGGCGGCAGCGGGCGAAGCCGAAATCCTCCGGCCTGACGGTCCGGGTGCGGAACCAGCCGTCCCGGATCTCGCAGATCGTGGTGGGGGCGCTCAGGGAAATCTCGTCGAGCTTGTCCTGCCCGTAGACCACCATGCCGCGCTTGATGCCGAGGTTCGCCAGCACCTGGGCCAGCGGTTCCACCAGATAGCCGTCATAGACGCCGAGGAGCTGCATGGACGGCGTGCCGGGATTCGTCAGCGGCCCCAGGATGTTGAACACCGTCCGGAAGCCCAGCTCCCGCCGGATGGCGCCGACGTATTTCATCGAGGTATGGTATTTCTGGGCGAAGAAGAAGCACATGCCCACCTTTTCCAGCAGCCGCCGGCACAGCGCCGGGCTCTGCTCGATGTTCACGCCCAGTGCCTCCAGGCAGTCCGCCGTCCCGCACTGGGAGGAGGCGGCCCGGTTGCCGTGCTTGGCGACTTTCACGCCGCCGGCGGCGGCAATGAGGGCGGCTGTCGTCGAGATGTTGAAGCTCTGGGCGTTGTCGCCGCCGGTGCCGACGATTTCCAACAATTCCATGCCGGTCTCGACTTTGGTGGCATGGGCGCGCATGGCCGCGGCGCAGCCGGCGATCTCGTCGATGGTCTCGGCCCGGGCGCTCTTGGTGGAAAGCGCCGCCAGGAACGCGGCGTTCTGCGTGGGCGACGTCTCGCCGCTCATGATTTCGTTCATCACGGTGTAGGCCTCATCGAAGGTGAGGTCCTCCTTGCTGACGATTTTGACGATGGCTTCTTTGATCATTGGGCTTCCTCCTCCAAAAAATTCTTTATGATGGTTTTTCCGATGGGCGTCAGGATGGATTCGGGATGGAACTGCAGGCCGTACACCGGGTATTTCTCGTGGCGCACCGCCATGACCACGTTGTCCGCCGTCCGGGCGGTGACCAGAAGGGGCGGCCGTATCGTCGCCGGGTCCGCAACCAGCGAGTGGTAGCGGGCCGCGGGCGAGACTTCGGGACAGCCGGTGAACAGGGGGCACGCCAAGTCGAACCGCACTTCGGAAGCCTTGCCGTGCATCAGCTTCCCGGCGTAAGTGATGCGGGCGCCGAAGGCGGCGCAGATGGCCTGATGGCCCAGGCAGACGCCGAAGATGGGCACCGTTCCGCCCAGCGCCCGCACCAGTTCGACACAGATGCCGGCGTTTTCCGGCCGGCCCGGCCCGGGGGACAGGATGATGTGGCTGAAGCCCCCCTGCCGTACCTCGGCGACGGTCATGGCGTCGTTCCGCACCACCCGCACCGCCGGATCGATTTCCCCCACAAGCTGGTAGAGGTTGTAGGAAAAGCTGTCGTAATTGTCGATCAGCAGGATCATAGCGATTCCTCCCCGGCGGCCTGCAGCGCCTTGACGACGGCTTTGGCCTTGTTCAGGCATTCCTCGTACTCCTTTTCCGGTACGGAATCGGCTACGATCCCGGCACCGCTCCGTACGAAGACGGTCCCGTTCTTCTTGTAGGCGATGCGGATGGAAATGCAGGTGTCCATGTTGCCGGAGAAATCGATGTAGCCGATGGCGCCGCCGTAAATGCCCCGCTTGTTGTTCTCCAGTTCCTCGATGAGCTGGCAGGCGCGAATCTTCGGCGCCCCGGAGAGCGTGCCCGCCGGCAGGACTGCGGCAATCGCGTCCAGGGCGTCGCAGTCCTCACGGATTTCGCCCCGGACAATGGAGCCGATGTGCATGACGTGGGAAAAACGCTCGATGTTGTGCAGTTTCTCAACCTGGACGGTGCCGAATTTGCTGATGCGGCCCAGGTCATTACGGCCGAGGTCCACCAGCATGTTGTGCTCGGCCAGCTCCTTCTCGTCCGCCAGCAGCTCTGCCTCCAGCCGCTTGTCCTCCGCCGCGTCCCGGCCCCGGGGCCTTGTCCCGGCCAGCGGGAACGTGTGCAGCACGCCGTTTTCCAGCTTCACCAGTGTTTCCGGCGACGCGCCCGCCACCTCGACGTCCATGCCGGAGAAATAGAACATGTAGGGGGACGGGTTGATGGTCCGCAGGAGGCGGTAGGTGTTCAGCAGGCTGCCGTCGAAGGGGGCGGACAGGCGGTTGGAGAGCACGATCTGGAAAATCTCCCCCTCGCGGATGTATTCCTGCGCCTTCCGTACCATGCCGCAATACGCTTCCTTGCTGAACAGCGGCGTGACTTCGCCCAGCAGGCGGCCGGGCGGCTCCGCCTTCTTCTCGCCGCGCCGGAGGAGCGTCCGCAGGTTTTCCAGCTCCAGGACCGCCTTGCGGTAGCCGGTCTCAATATCGTCCAGCGCCATGTTGACAATCAGGATGATTTCCTGCCGCACGTTGTCGAAGGCGATGACCTTGTCGAAGAGCATGAGGTCCAGGTCCCGGAAAGACTCGGTATCCTCGGCCCGGCCCGGCAGCGTTGGCTCGCTGTAGCGCAGGTAATCGTAGGCGAAGTACCCGACCAGCCCGCCGGTGAAGGGGGGCAGGCCCGGAAGCCGCGGGCTCCTGTGCTCGGCGAGGATCTGCCGCAGGTAGGCGGCGGGATCCTCCGTCCGGATCCGGATGTCCCCGGCCTTGAATTCGCCGTCCCGGCAGGTGATTTCCAGCTTCGGGTCGTAGCCGATGAAGGAATAGCGGCCCCAGGTGTCGCTGGCCTGGGCGGATTCCAGCAGGAAACAGTGCTTCGAGACATTCTTCAGGATTCGGACGACCTCGATGGGCGTCGTGAAATCCGACAGCAGCTCGCAACTGACCGGCAGCATCCGGTAGCGGCCGTCGGCCGCGTACCGGTCAATTTCCCGGCGTTCCGGCGAGATTTTCATGTTCGCGCCTCCTCTTGTCAATGAAAAAATCCCCTTGACACTCTGTCGAGGGGATTTCATTCCAAAATACAAAAGCCCCTGACAGAAAACGAATCTCTGTCAGGGACGGTTCGGCGCTTCGTTATGGAAGGCGCGGCCCGCGGTGCCACCCTGATTCACGGTTCAACCCGTGCGCTTGGCGGGATACCAGCATATCCCCGGCAACTGACGTATGCCCTACGTCGCAGAATACTCCGGAAAATTTCCGTTTGACTGCGCCCTCAGCGGTCCATTTGAGACTCATTTCAGTTTGATACATCAAACTGAAATACGCCTGCTACGCAGGCTACATTTGCGCCTGCGGCGTAAATGCCGTCCCATACCACGCGCAGTATAGATTGAAAATCTTAACTGCGCGTAGTATGACAACTTGTTTCTCACCGGACTCTCAGCCGCGCCGGCTCTCTGTAGAGGCATCGTTGCCGTTATCTCCGCTTCAACGGTTTGGTGATACATTTGTACCGCCACAAAATAACACAACCGGCGCCGAATGTCAAGCTAATTTTTCATATTGGCAGTCGCCAGTCGCATCATGACGAATCCATTTTGGCTGGCCGGCGCTAAACCTTTTCCCCCAGGAGCAGGCCGGCAGCGGAAGCGGCGAGGAGGGTGACGGCTTTCGGCAGGGCGGCTTCGTCGAAGTTGAACCGGGAATCATGGTGGCCGGCGGCGAGGTCCGCCCCGACCAGGATATAGGCGGCCTGTCCGCCGCGCTGTTGGACGCGCTCCATGAAGTAGGCGTAGTCCTCGCTGGCGCCGAAGTCGCAGGGGCCGGCAATCTTTTGGAAGATGCCGAGGTCCTTGGCCCGCTGTTCGAGGTGGGCGGCCAGGGCCGGGGAGTTCTCGCCGCCGGCGGCGCCGCCGACGCGCTCGATGGTGACGGTGACGCCGTACATCTGCGCCGCGGCTTCGATGACGCGACGGGCCTCCTCCCCCATGAAGCGGTCGATTTCGCTGGTGCCGCCGCGGGTTTCCAGCTTGATGAGGGCTTTGTCGGCGGTGACGTTGCGGCCGCTGCCGGCTTCGAGGACGCCGACGTTGATGCGGGAGACGCCGCCGGAGTGCCGGGGGATGGCGTGGAGGTTCAGGGCGGCGCAGGCGGCGGCGAGCAGGGCGTTGCGACCGGCCTCGGGGGCGGCGCCGGCGTGGGAGGCCCGGCCGGTGAAGCGGGCGTCGAATTTGCTGGTGGCCAGGAAGCCGGTGACGTTGCAGGCGACGCTGCCGGTCTCTTTCATCTGGAAGCCGAAGTGGGCCCCCAGCATGTAGTCCACGTCGTCCACGACGCCGCGGTCCACCATGGCCTTGGCGCCGCGGACGCCCTCCTCCGC
>JAFSWT010000155.1 GCA_017444395.1 Schwartzia sp. (in: firmicutes)
GCGGCCTTCGTCTTCGCGTCATCCGCCCAGTCGGCCCAGAAGAAGTTCTGGAGCCTTTGGAGAATGCCAACGCCGCAGTCATAGCGTCCCTCCGCCGCCAATGCCTGCATCCAGCCTTTGACGCGCGAGGGATCGCCGGTCAGATGATAGAGCAGCCGCTCCAGATTGCTGGAAATCAGGATGTCCATGGAGGGGCTGATGGTCTTATAGAATTCGCGGTTCCGGTCATAATAGCCGGTGCGCAGGAAGTCCGTCAATACATTGTTCTGGTTCGAGGCGCAGACGAGCTTGCCAATCGGGAGTCCCATCTGACGGGCGTAGAAACCGGCCAGGATATTGCCGAAGTTACCCGTGGGTACGGTGAAGTTGACGAGATCGCCGTTCTTTATGCTTCCCTGCCGCAACAGGTCGGCGTAAGCGCTGAAATAATAGGCGATTTGCGGCGCCAGACGGCCCCAGTTGATAGAGTTCGCCGAGGAAAGCCGGACGCCCGATGCATTGAGCTTTTCCGCCAGCGACGTGTCGCCGAAAATGGCCTTGACGCCGCTCTGGGCATCGTCAAAATTGCCCTTCACCGCCACAGCGGCGACATTGTTCCCCTTCTGGGTGACCATCTGCAGCCGCTGCATTTCGCTGACACCGCCATCGGGATAAAAGACCAGGATCTTCGTGCGCGGCACATCAGCGAAGCCCGCCATCGCCGCCTTTCCGGTATCACCGGAGGTCGCGGCAAGGATCAGCACTTCCCCGGCGGCGCCGGTTTTCTTCATCGCGGTCGTCAAAAGGTGCGGCAGCAGTTGCAACGCCATGTCCTTGAAGGCGCTGGTCGGACCGTGCCACAGCTCCAGCAGCGTCATATCGCCCACCGGCCGGACCGGGGCCACCTCTTTCGCGTCGAACTTCCCGCCGCCATAAGCATTCTCTACGCAGGCAGCCAGCTCCTCCCCGGTGTAATCCTCCAGGAATAGCCGCAGTATGGCCTTTGCCCGCTCGGTATAAGGCATATCTGACAGCGACGCGATGAAGTCCGGCTCTGCCTTCGGAATCGTGGTAGGCACGAACAGCCCACCGTCAGCGGCGATGCCGGCGACAATCGCCTCCGCCGCTGTGACATTCTGATCATTTCCCCGGGTGCTCACATAGTTCATTCGTATCTTCTCTCCTTTTTCCCATCGCAAGATTCACATTATCCTTGAGGATACCCTGCCTTTTCGCGGCATAGCGCGGCCACTTTCGCCCCGGCGGCCCGGACGAGACCAGCGGGCGCCAGGATGATCTGCTCACCGCGCCGGCCGGCGCTGACGGCAATTCTCTCCTGGGTTTCCGCGCTGGCGTCGAGATACACCGGATAAGCTTTCTTCGCCCCCAGCGGCGAGCAGCCGCCCCGCACATAACCGGTCAGGTCAAAGACTTCCTTCAGATGGACCATCTCCACCCGTTTGTTGCCGGAGGCTGACGCCAATGCCTTCAGGTCAAGCTCCCCGCCGCCGGGGATGCAGGCCATCAGCACGCCGGTCTTATCACCACGGGCCACCAGTGTCTTGAACACCATTTCCAGCGGCATCCCCACCGCGGCGGCCACATGAACCGCACTGAGGTCGCTTTCATCCACCGGGTATTCCTTCAACTCGTAAGGAATACCCAACCCGTCGAGGATACGGGCGGCGTTCGTCTTGCCGCCCGTTTTTTTCTTCGCCATGCCATCACCTTTTCCGGCTCACTGTCAACAACCGATGATGCCCTGCCACAGGAGGCAAGGACGCGTCCATCAACGGTTAGATAATATGTAGTGACCTCCCGGTTGCAAAACGCGGATTTACCATTAAAATGGAGGTGAGAACACCACAGGAATTACCGCATGCAAAGGAGAGGTCACATATGAAAAGTATAATCTATGTTGGGATGGATGTCCACA
>JAFSWT010000156.1 GCA_017444395.1 Schwartzia sp. (in: firmicutes)
GAGGGAGGTGGCGAGCTTGCGAGCCGGAAGGAGACCACGCACCTTCGAGTTACACAAACCTTCGAATTTCACGCAAACCGTAAGAGTTGCATTACGCAACCTGTAAGATTTCGTCGGCCAGTCACGTTATCCTAAGCTATACGTTACGGCCGCTGGCTCCCCCCAACCCCCCTCCCGGAGGGGGGCGAGCAGAGCCTCCCTTTTCAGGCTTTGCGGAAACCTTTAGACTTTAGCTCTATTGAAAAAGCTGGCTCTGCCAGCCTCCCAGCGAGGGCGTGACATGCCAGTGGCAAGCGTGACATGCCAGTGGCATGTCACGGCGAGCTTATTGCCCCGGGAAGGGAACCATTGACACTGTGCGAAAAAATGAGGTAATTTTGGTTGAAGCCCGGAAAGAGAGACATCGCTCCCAGCCTTGTGTTTCAATGGCCGGCGGCCATCGGAAAATCGCCGGGCAAAAAAATCGAAATACAAAATTTGTAGTTTGATTTTTTATCCGTGCCACCGACGATGGCCATGAAGCTTCGCCACATCATCGCTTGCGGCCAATAGCCAAAAAGGGGATTCGCCAAAATTGGAAGGGTTTGAAAAATAGAGGGGCGGCCGCGGGTTTCGTTCGAAACCTGTGGCCGCCCCTTTTTGCTTATGAATTTTCTCCGCCTTCAAACCAATGGCTTTTCCGCTATCCTTTGCGGCACTGGCCGCAGCCCCCGCAGGCGCCGCCACAACCGCCGCTGCCCGCGGCCCAGCAGGAGTGTCCTGCCGCCCGTTCGCGCCAGGCGTGCCGCAGGGCCAGCGCCACCAACGCCGCGATGCCCGCGCCCAATACAAACGTCGCCATGTCTCACGCCTCCTTCGCGTCATGCGCTCAGTTCAGGTTCCCAATCTTTGCCGGGCGAGTATCAGAAGCCCAGCAGCCGCCCACCCTGATAGACGAGCAGTGAGACAACCCAGGCGATGGCGAACATATAGACCGCCGAGAAGGCCGTCCACTTCCAGCTCCCGGCCTCTTTCTTTATCGTGCCGAGGGCCGTGGCGCAGGGCGTGTAGAGCTGGGAGAACACCATGAAGGCGAAGGCCGACAGCGTGGTGAACGACGCCGCCATGCCGGTTTTCGCCAGCGCCGAGGCCGTCTCCGCGATCTCGTCCGCCTCGGTGGAAAGCTCACCGGCGCCATAGAGAATCCCCATCGTCGAGACGACCGACTCCTTCGCCAGGATGCCGGCGATGACCGAGGCCCCCGCCTCCCAGGTAGCGAAGCCGTGGAAGGTGAAAAGCGACGCCATGGCCGCGCCCATCGAGGCCAGGAAACTTTCCTCCATCTCCGCCATGCCGCTGAAATTGAAATGGCCGAGGAACCAGATGAAGACACAGGCAGCGAAGATGATGGTACCGGCCTTGATCATGTAGCCCTTGCCCTTGTCCCATGTCTCCAGCAGCACCGTCTTCATGTCCGGCATGCGGTACGGCGGCAGCTCCAGCAGGAACGTCGAGGGCTCGCCCTGGAAAACGGTGCCCGACAGCAGCTTCGCCGCCACGATGGCCATGGCGATGCCGAGGAAATACATCCCGAACACCACATTGCCGGCGTTCTCCGGGAAGAACATGGCGGCAAACAGCGCCATGATAGGGAGCTTCGCCCCGCAGGTCAAAAACGGCGTCACCAGGATGGAGGTCAGCCGGTCCTTCTCCGAATCCAGCGCCCGCGCCCCCATGATGGCGGGAACGGCGCAGCCGAAGCCCATCATCAGCGGCATGATGCCCTTGCCGCTGAGGCCGGCCCGGCGCATGATGGGATCGGTGATGAAGGCCACCCGGGCCATGTAGCCGGTGCCGTCGAGGAAGCTCAGGCAGAAGAACAGCACGAAAATCAGCGGCACGAAGGTCAGCACACCGCCGACGCCGTCCACGACGCCGTCGAGAATCAGCGACTGCATCCATTCTTCCACCGCCCACGCTTCCAGCTGGGCCGCCACCATATCCTTGAAATCGCCGCCGATATAATCGCCCAGCGCGTCGGCCATCGGCTGCCCGATCCACTCAAACGTGATCTGGAACATCACATAGACCATGGCGATGAAAATGGGAATCGCCGTCCAGCCGTTGGCCAGCACCGCGTCAATCTTTTCCGACGTCGTCTGCCCCAGCGCCGTGGATGTGACCGCCTCGGCCACGATGCTGTCAATCAGCGCGTAGCGGCGGGCCACCAGTTCCTCCTCGATTTCCTCCGCCGGCCGGCCGCTGGCCTCGATCTCCTTCACGGCGTCGATATGCGCCTGCAGCCGCGGGCTCGGCTCGTAGTTCAGCATCACCGTGGATGTGAACACATCCAGCAGCTTCTCCCGGCTGGCTTTGGAATGGCCCACCGTCTCCACCACCGGCATTCCGATGGCGTCCTCCAGGCGCCGGGTGTCGATCTTCAGTCCCCGGCGCTCCGCCTCGTCCTTCATGTTGAGGTCGATGAGCAGCGAGATTCCCTTTTCCAGCAGCTGGACGGTGAGGTACAGATTGCGGTCGAGGTTCGAGGAATCGACGACATCGACGACCATATCCACCTTGTTGTTCAGCAGGTAGTCGATGACGATTTTCTCCTCCGGCGACCGGGCGTTGACGCTGTAGGTTCCCGGCAGATCGACGACGGAAATGGCCCGGTTCTGGTGCCGGATATAGCCGACCTTCTTGTCCACCGTCACGCCGGGCCAGTTGCCGATCTTCTGGCGGGCGCCGGTCAGTTCATTGAATATCGTGGACTTGCCGACATTGGGATTGCCGGTCAGGGCCACGGCCATGGTTGACATGATAAACACTCCCTTTGATGAATGTGGTTTGCCGGTCGGTTCAGGCCGCCGGCTCTACCTCGATGCGGCCAGCGTCGTCGCGGCGCAGCGCCAGATTGTAAGAACGCACCCGGATGGCCATCGGATCCCCCAGCGGCGCCGAACGCAATACCGTCACCGGCGTCCCCGGAATCAGCCCCATCGTCATCAGCCGGCTCTTGAGCTCCGAATCCCCGATGGAGCGAATCCTGAGCGTTGTCCCCGGCGTCCCTTCGCTTAGTGTCATAAAAAAGCCCCCTAATAATGAAAATGAGAACAATTTCTTTTCCTGGTTAATGATAACAGGAATGATAGCTATTGTCAAGAAATGAATCTTTCGGGTGCAGCTTTACCCAATACATGATATAATAGGAGCGCTTAGTGCCGAATATATACCTGGCCACTTGATGAAGCCGACCGCAGGGAAGGCTGAATCCAGTGGACATGGTGTAATAGGAGCGCTTAGCGATTCCAAGCGCGAATTTTGTGTTGCTTATAGGAGAACATCATGCCTGATCGTGTACCCCCCCAGAATATTGAGGCCGAGACCGCGGTGCTCGGCGCTATGCTCATCAAGAAGGAAGCCATCGCCACCGCCTCCGAGATACTGTCCCCGGAGGCTTTCTACCGGGAGAGCCACCGCCTCGTCTATGAGGCCATTCTGGCGCTTGCCCAGGAGGGCAGCGAAGCGGATCTCATCACGGTGACCGAGCATCTCAACAAGGCCGGCGTTCTGGAAAAAGCCGGCGGTATCGCTGCCGTCACGGCGCTCGCCAACGCCGTTCCCACTGCGGCCAATGTGTCGTACCACGCCCACATTGTCTGGGAAAAAGCCATGCTCCGCCGCCTTATCAACGCCGCCACGGAAATCGCCGGTTCTTCTTACGAGGACGCCGAGCCGGTGGAGACGATCATGGACGAGGCCGAGCAGAAGATTCTCTCCGTTACCGCCCGCAAAAACGTCAAGGACTTCATCCCCCTGAACAAACTCCTGCTGGATACCTTCAAAGAAATCGAGGAACGTTCCCGGCACAAAGGGGCCCTGACCGGTCTGCCCTCGGGCTTCACCGATCTGGACCGGATGACATCGGGCTTCCAACCGTCCGAGCTCATCCTGGTGGCGGCGCGCCCCTCCATGGGCAAGACGGCGCTGACGCTTAACATCGCGGCCTATGTGGCGGTTCACGAGAAAAAGCCGGTGGCCTTCTTCTCCCTGGAAATGTCGAAGGAACAGCTTGCCATGCGGCTTCTGAGCGCTCACGGCGCCATAAACTCCCAAAGGATCCAGACCGGCGATCTCTCCGACGACGAATGGACCCAGGGCATCGCCGCCGCCGATCAGCTCTCGGAAGCCCCTCTCTATATCGACGAAACGCCCTCCATTACCATCATGGAGCTGCGCTCCAAAGCACGGCGCCTCAAAGCCGAGCACGGCCTCTCCCTCATCGTCATCGACTACCTGCAGCTCATGCAGGGACGCGGCTCCAAGAACGGTGACAACCGCCAGCAGGAGATTGCCGATATCTCCCGTTCGCTGAAGGCGCTGGCCCGGGAACTCAAAGTCCCGGTCATCGCCCTCTCCCAGCTTTCCCGCAGCGTCGAAAGCCGTACCATCAAGCGGCCCATGCTCTCCGACCTCCGGGAATCCGGCTCCCTGGAGCAGGACGCCGACATCGTCATGTTCCTCTACCGCGAGGATTACTACGACGCGGAAACGGAGAACAAGAATATCACGGATGTCATCATCGCCAAGCACCGCAACGGTCCGATAGGATCGATACGGCTTTACTTCCACAAGGAGTTCACGAAGTTCACCAACCTGTCAACCAACGGCTGACCCGGCGTAAGCCCAATAAAAAAACAGCGTGCCCCGTCCATCCGGGGTACGCTGTTTTTTATTGGGCGGGATCACCCGCCGTCACTTCCGGAATTGGGCCAGATTGTCCTTCGTCACCGGCAGGAAGGAAATCAGGATCGTCTTGCGCTCCGAGGCGCGATTGGGGTCGCTGACCATCTGATAGGCCCCGTTGGCCTGGCGGATGGCGTCCTGCTTGATCGTCTGCCGCATATCGCCGGCCGCGATTGCCGCCAGCGCCTCCTCCGTCGCGTCGATGCCGGAGATCATGCAACTGCGGGCCCGGTGCGCCTCCTTGAGCGCCGCCAACGCCCCCAACGCCATCTCGTCGTTGCCGCAGACCACAGCGTCTATCTGGTCATAGGCCGCCAGCCACTCCTCCGTGATACGGCGCCCCTGCTCCCGGCTGTAGCCGCCGTCCCGGCTGTCCATGAGCACGATATCCGGCCGCTTCTCCAGGCATCTGTCCCGGAAACCTTCCCACCGTTTTTGGGAACTGAGCTGCACCGCTGTCCCCTGGAGGTAGAAAACATGCGCGCCGGCCGGAAGATTCTTCTCCATATCCTCGGCCTGGAGCTTGCCGGCCCCGTACTCGTCGGGATAGACCCCGCTGATCTTGTCGGTCCGGAGATGGCGATTCACAGCCACGATCCGGACGCCGGCGGCAGCAGCCTTCTCCGCGGCGGGCACGATCTTCTCCTCGTCCACCGCCAGCAGGACAATGCACTTCGCCCCGTCCTGCACGGCCTTTTCCAACTGCTCAATCTGCCGGGCCGCGTCGCCCTGGGCGTCCAGATACTCCACCGGGTGCTGGTTCTTCTTCGCGATCTTGTCAAACTCCTGCTGAATGATCGAGCCAAAAACCGCCTTGCCGTTATGCGTCATATAGACGATTTTTTCCTTCGGCTGCCCGCCGCCACAACCCGCCGCCACGATGGCGAGCAGCAGGACGAGCAACAGACGAAACCAAAGCCCCATGCGCTTCATACGCGATCTTCCTCCCGGTATCCGGGGAACACTCCCATTGGTTCCCGCGGGCAAAGATGGTTCACCCGGAACTCTCCATTCCCATCACGAATCACCAAAGCATTTATTCTTGTTTCCTATTATACAGTTTCACCGATGTTTAGACAAGAGCGCCGGGAAACATCATTCGTATCCCGCGGTCCGCATCCTGCCGGAAAACGCCGGAAACCGGAAAAAGAAAAAAGAGAGAAACGCTCGGCCTCTCTCCTTTTCATTCTGCGTTCCCGGCATGTATTTCCGGCGGCTCACTCCGTCAGCGCGTCCCAGGCCTCCTCCGCCCGCTTCACATAAAGAGCGCGAATGGCCGGCAGCTCGCCCAGCCCCTGGAAATACGGGATGACCTCGAAGCCCGCCGCCTCAAGGATGCTCTTATGGGACTCCGCCCCGTCCCCTGCCATATCGCGCCGGACATGGCTTCCCACCGCTACCATCAGCGGCCAGAGATGCACCCGGCGAATCCCCCGTTCCTTCAGCGTTGGCAGGATATGCTCAAGCCGGGGCCAGCCGCCCATCGTATAGACATAGATATCGGTAAGGCCCGCCCTCCAGATGCGTTCCTGGAGAACAGTGTAATAGGAATTCGAGGGATGCGGCGTCCCGTGAGCCATCAGCAGGACGGCGTCGCCCTCAGACCGGGCGGGCAGTTCACCCGCCAGCGCCGTCACGAACTCCTCCACATCGTCCCGCTGGTCCTCCTGATTCATCCAATACATCAGCGGCGTCCCCAGTACGATCTTCTTGAAGTGCTCCCGGTAGAAATTGAACAGGGCCAGGTTGAAACTGTAGTCAATCCCCGGGAAGAAGTGCAACACCGTGATGGCGACGCGGGTATAGCCCTCCTGGAGCAACCGCTCCAGCGCCTGCTCCGGCCAGGGAATCTCAATGCCCTCAGCCGCCTTGATGCGCTCAATCATCGCCCGGTTCGTGAAGGCCGGCACCACCATCGCCCCGGGATGCACGGCGGCAATCGCGTCGATAACCGGCTCGATGGCCGCTTCCCGCGATTCTTTGCCCGAGGTCCCATAGGCCACCACCAGGATGGCGTCCTTATCCTCCCGGTCCTGCAGGGTCGGCGATTCGTGAACGAGCACGCCGATCTGGGCGGCCCGCTGCAGGGCCGGCGTCGGATGGCGGACCTCCTCGTGCAACTTGTAGCCCGCGCCGTAATCATGCCTTTTCATAATGGATTCTCCTTTATCGCTTGAAATCGGGGAAAGCGATACCTCCCCCCGGAAACGCTCCTGTCCGTTAACCCGTGGCGGCCATGAAAAAAAGCCCTCCGCGTGAGCAACGCGAAAGGCGGTCTTTTCCATCCGAAAATCCCCTTCCCATCACTCGCAGGTCAAACGGCGATTGCCGGACAGGCAGTTCTCCTGGCTTGACTTCCTCACGTCCCGGGGCCTTCCCGGCCTGGCGGCCAGTGGCATAAATCCCGGTCCGCTCCATCTTACAGTGGCGTGACCGCGCCGGCTTCTGACCGGCTTCTCTGTTGGGCCCAGGAACTGTCACGGTTCCAGTTCCTTTTGGGCACCTGTCCCTCAAAATATTCGGTTTTGCTTCAGACCAGGAAGATGATGTAGGTGGACAGCGCCACGCAGAGCAACATCCCACCCATGACGGCCAGGCCCTCCTTCGTCTTCGGGCGGCCGAACATCAGCCGCGCCCCCAGGACGCCCCGGCGGTTGAAGAACCAGGAGCGCGTCCGCGGCACGAACCACAGTTTCTTCCGTTCCTCGCCCACGATATGGGCGAAGATATTGGCAATGCAAAGCGCGCTCAAAAGCGAGCAGATGATGCGCCTCGCGATGTCATGATCGCTCAAATCCTTTCCCTCCCCACGAGAACCATTATACCGGCTGCCCCGGGAAAATGCAAGCGAAAGCCGCGCCTTTCAGCGCGTTCACCGCGTAGCCAGGATCACCAGGCCACCGAAGAGCGGCGTCGCCACGATGACGGCCTGCAGGACTGGCCGGGGCGCCAGATGCGTGAACTTCGCGCCGGTGAAGGAGCCGATGACAAGCCCCAGGACGGTCTGGACAAAGATTCCCGTATCGAGCCGCCCGTTCAGGATATAGCCGAAACTCCCGGCCAGCGAGATGGGCAGGATGACCAGCATGCAGGTTCCGATGGACTGCAGCAGTGGCAACCCGAAGATGATCAGCAGGGCCAGCTGGATGAAAGCCGTGGCGCCGATGCCGAAGGCCCCGGAGATGAAACCCAGGAAAGCGCCGGTCGCAATGCCGCAGGCATACAGCTTTTGACCCGTGAGCCGCTTCTTCTGGATATGGATATGGCGTTCCAGCCACTTCTGGCGATAGAGCCGGAGGTACATCACCACCGACGAAGCCAGCATGACGCTGCCCGTCAGAACGTGCAGCGAGCGCGTCGGCAGGACGTTGGCGACATTCGCTCCCAGAAAAGCGCCGATCATGCCGGCGATCCCCAGCAGCAGGCCCAGGCGCACCTCCACCTCCCCTTCCCGGAGGTGGCTGATGGTGCCGGAGAGCATCGTGAATATCATGGCCGTGATGGCCACCGCCAGCGCCGTATGCATCGGCACCTTGTACACCGAGACCAGCAGCGCGATGGTCATGCCCGAGCCGCCGGCGCCGACGAATCCCAGCAGCGCGCCCATGAGCAGCATACCGACGAAAATCATCCACATTCCTTCCTTCCATATTATATGGAAACCGGCCGGCAGAAAACGGACGGCAGTTTCTTTTCATTATAGCAAATACGGCGTGCGGGAACAACCCACACCGGCGCGCTGACAGAGAAAAGCCGAAAAGCGAAAAGCGAAAGTTCCTTCGATGGCGGACGTTTCCCTTGTTTTTCCAGAAAGGTTGTGTTATCATATCTTATACTGGTGTCAAATTGGGAACGCGGCCGGCGCATCCGGTCAAAAGCGATCAACAGGAGGGTATTTCAGAAGATGAAAGTGACAAAGGAAAACGGCGACAACCAGCAGGTTGTCTTGACGATTGAGGTCGAGCAGGCGGATTGGAGCAAGGCCATCGGCCAGGCGGTGAAGCGCATCGCCAACAAAGTGGACATCCACGGCTTCCGCCGGGGCAAAGCGCCGCGTCAGGTCATCGAGCGCGAGATCGGCAAAGAGGCCATTCTGGACGAAGCCTTTGAGAAGATTGGCCAGAAAGCCTTCAACGAGGCGCTGGAGCAGGAAAAGATCGAGCTCGCTTCCTATCCGTCCTTTGAGCGGGTGACGGTGGAAGAAGACAAGCCGTTGGTTTTCAAGGCTACGGTGACGCCGAAGCCGGAGGTCACGCTGGGCGAGTACAAGGGCCTGAAGGTGGAAAGCAAGCTGGAGCCGGTCACCGACGAGACGGTGGCCGAGCACATCGACCGGATGCGCGAGCGCAAGGCGAAGCTGACGGAGGCGCCCGAGGGTTCCGAAGTGAAGAAGGGCGACCTGGTGACGCTGGACTTCAAGGGCTTCGTTGACGGCGAGGCCTTCGAGAACGGCGAGGGCAAGGACTATCCGCTGACGATTGGCTCGGGGAGCTTCATCCCGGGCTTCGAGGATCAGCTCATCGGCGCGAAGGCCGGGGAAGACCGGGAGGTCAAGGTGACGTTCCCGGCGGATTACCACGAGAAAAAGCTGTCGGGCAAAGACGCGACGTTCCAGTGCAAGATTCACACCATCAAGCACAAGGAACTGCCGGAGCTCACGGATGATTTCGTCGAGTCGGTGAGCGTGTTCCACACGGTGGACGAGCTGAAAAAAGACGTCCGCGAGAAGCTGGAGAAAGCGGCGGAGAACAAGGCGGAGAACGAGCGCCGGGCGGCGGCCATCGAGAAGGCGGCCGAAAACATCACCGTCGATATCCCGCCGGTCATGATTGACGACCGGGTGGAACAGATGATCGAGGAAATGGCGATGCGCCTGGAGCAGCAGGGCCTGAAGTTCGAGCAGTACATGCAGTATGCCGGCTCGGATATCGAGCAGCTCAGGGCCGAGTATCGCGAGACGGCGGAGAAGAACGTCCGCACCGACCTGATGCTGGAGGCCGTGGCCCGGGCGGAGGATATCAAGGTGGAGACGGCGGACCTCGACGCCGAGGTGGCGACGATGGCGCAGCTCTACGGAGCGCAGCCGGCCCAGGTGAAGAAGATCATCACCAGCCAGGGCCGCATTGGCGACCTGGCGGTTACGGTGCTCCGCCGCAAGACGGCGAAATTCATCGTCGACAATCTGGCGGAGTGACGGGATATCCCTCTATATTGAAGGAGTTATATCATGAGTGCTTTGATTCCATTTGTCGTAGAGCGGACCAACCGCGGGGAGCGGTCGTATGACATTTACTCCCGGCTGCTCAAGGACCGCATCATATTCCTCGGCGGCCCGATTGACGACAGCGTGGCCGACGTCGTCGTGGCCCAGCTCCTGTTCCTGGAGTCGGAGGACCCGGACAAGGACATCCATCTCTACATCAACAGCCCGGGCGGCGTCGTGACCGCCGGGCTGGCCATCTATGACACCATGCA
>JAFSWT010000018.1 GCA_017444395.1 Schwartzia sp. (in: firmicutes)
AGCCCGAAGTGGAAAGATTTTTCCGACGCCTTTTCCGGCTCGGAAAAACTTTTCCTTCGGGCGTGAAAGCCCTGCTTAGAGAATAGACAGCCCTAGGTCGAAGCACTGGAGGTTGGCGGCGACGATGGCTTCGCCTTTGCGGGCGAAGATGCGGCCGAGGGCGGCACGGAGGTCGTCGGTAGAGACAACGCCGATGTGGGCGGCGGCCATTCCGAGCAGGACCATATTGGCGCCTTTGGGATTGCCGGCTTCACGGGCGAGGGTCTCGATATCGGCGCGGACGAGTTTGGGAAGAGCCTGCAAAGCCGCTTCGAGGGCTGCGTCTGCAGGATAGTTGGGAATGTTGACAAAGGGCTTGGAGGAAGTAATCACCACGCCGTCTTTGGAAAGATAAGGCAGGTAGCGCAGGGCCTCCATCGGCTCCATTGAGATAATCAAATCAGCGCAGCCCAAGGGAATCAAGTCGCTGAAAATCTCGCCGTCGGACAGACGCAGATTGCTCTGCACGTCTCCCCCGCGCTGGCTCATTCCGTGGACTTCAGCCTGCTTAAGGGTCAGCCCTTCTTTGGTCGCGGCCTCGCCAATCACCGTGGCGATGGACAGGATACCCTGTCCGCCTACGCCGCAAAGTATAATGTCTTTTTTCATTGCATTCAATCATTTATGCCCCTTTCTTTCGAGGGATGGGACTTGTTCGGCCTACCTATTTCTTCTTTGCCAGGTGACGGCGGAGGGTCTGCATACACTCCCGGCGGGGAATGATGACGGACACGCCTTTGTAATTGATTTCTTCGCGGATGATGCGGGTAATCTCTTCCATATTGGCAGGAAGGGGCACGACCACGTGCACGTGCTCCGCGGGAACGCCGAGGGCGATGCAGATGGCTTCGAACTTGCTCGTGCCGGCTGAATCCTGACCGCCGGTCATCGCCGTCGTCAAGTTGTCGGAAATCACCACCGTAATCGGGGTGTTCTCATTAGCGGCATCCAGCAGGCCGGTCATACCGGAATGGGTGAAAGTAGAGTCACCGATAATCGCCACGGCAGGGAACACGCCGGCATCGGCGGCGCCTTTGGCCATCGTAATGGAGGCGCCCATATCCACGCAGGAAGCAAGGGTCTTGAACGGAGGCAGGGCTCCGAGGGTGTAACAGCCGATATCGCCAAATACGCGTCCATCCGGGTACTCTTCCATCACCTTGTTAAGGGCGGTGTACACGTCGCGGTGTCCGCACCCGGGGCAAAGCTGGGGCGGACGGGCCGCCAGCACTTCGCTGGCGGGCAGGCCCTCGGGCATCACGATGCCGAGGGCCGCCGCGACATTGTCGGGCGTCAGTTCTCCGGTCCGGGGCAGGGCGCCGGTCAGACGGCCTACCACCGTGCATTTGTCAGACAACTCTGCGTGCAACAGTTCTTCTACGACGGGCTGGCCGTCTTCGACCACCAGCACCTCGCCGCCTTGTTCGTCCAAAGCCTTCAACTGCGCTGCCGGCAGCGGATATTGGGACACTTTCAGCACGCGGGCGGAAACTTGGCCGCACTGGAGGGCTTCCATCACATAGTTCCAGGCGATGCCGCAAGCGACAATCTGCAAAGGCTTGTCTTCGGAACCAGCCCCGGCACCCGCTTTCGGCTCGACCAGACGGTTGTAGGCAGACTGTTCGGAGGCCTCCACCAGCGTTTTCTGCTTGTCAATCAACTTGACATACTGGCGGCGGGCAATGGCCGGCAGCAGGACCCATCCCCTATCCTCGCTGGGATGCAGGGCATTGGGTTCGGCCGCTTTGTCAGCCACGGCGACAGCCGCGCGAGAGTGGGCCAGACGGGTGACCATACGCATCACCACCGGCAAGCCGACCTTCTCGGAAAAGGCGAACGCGTCTGCCATCATATCGTAGACTTCCTGCTGGGTCGCGGGCTCGAAAACGGGAACCATCGCGAACTTGGCATAGAAGCGGGAATCTTGCTCGTTCTGGGAGGAATGCATCGAAGGGTCATCCGCCGCCACGACGACGATACCGCCGTTCACGCCGGTCACCGCCGAGTTGACAAAAGCGTCGGCACAGACATTCATTCCCACGTGTTTCATACATACCAAAGCCCGCTTGCCCGCATAAGACATACCGAGCGCCGCTTCCATCGCGGTCTTTTCGTTGGTGCACCAGCGGCTGTGAACGCCGCGCTCCTGCGCCAAGGGGTGGGCCTGGATAAATTCGGTGATTTCCGTCGAGGGCGTTCCGGGATAGGCATACACGCCGGAAAGGCCGGCGTGGAGTGCGCCCAGCGCCAAGGCTTCATCACCCAATAAAAGTTTCTTCTCCATATCTATTTCATTTTCCAAATGTCGTTCGGCTCAAAGGTCAGCCGGACATTCATTATTTCAATGTAAAATCGTCCGCATCGCTGAGCACCGGGAACTTCTGTGCCGCCGCTCGCAACGCATCGGGGTCAATCTCTCCGACAACAAAACCTTCCTGCTCGTCCGAAACGGCAGCCATCGGCTTTCCGAGCCAGTCCAGCAACACCGTGCCGCCGCTGTAATGCAAAGCGGGGTCGTCCCCCACCCGGTTGACACCGGCCACATAGCACTGGTTCTCGATGGCCCGGGCCCGCAACAAGGTATCCCAAGGGTAGCGCCGCACCGCCGGCCAGGAAGCCACGCAGAGCAGGGCGTCATAGTCGCCCCGGTTGCGCAGGAATACCGGGAAACGCAGGTCGTAGCAGACGGACAGCAGAAAACGAACGCCCCGCCAGGAGACAATGACGCGCTCCCTTCCTGCCGTAAAACGATGATGCTCGCCGCCGAAAGTAAAGAGATGCCGCTTGTCGTAGGAGGCCAACTCCCCTTCCGGCGTAACGAAAGCGAAATGATTGTAGAAGTGGCTGTCCTCCGAAGCGTCCTTGCGCTCCAGCGCCAGCGAACCCGCCACGGCGCAATCATAGCGGACGGCCATCTCCCGCATCCAGTCCAGGCTCTCCGTCCCCTTTTCCGCGATGCCTGCCGGCTCGGTGGCAAATCCCGTCGAGAACATCTCGGGCAAGACCACCAGATCGCTCTTGGGCAGACGGGCAAAAACCTGCGAAAGCCGCTCCCTATTGGTTTCGGGATCGGCCCAAACTATGTTACTTTGTATAAGAGAGATGACCATTACAAGAACACGCACCAGTTGTGGGTATCCTCCTCCAGTCCGTCCTGGATGCCGCGGATGCGTTTGTAGAACTTCTCG
>JAFSWT010000157.1 GCA_017444395.1 Schwartzia sp. (in: firmicutes)
ATCCGAGGCAGGAGGTGTTCAACAAATTCCTGAGGAGCATCTCACAGAGCATAACAAAAAAACAGCCATAACAAAAGCGCGCAAACCTTGCTGTCACTGATGACAAGCACTTTGCGCGCTTTTCAAACTGTAAAACTCGGGACGCCATTTCTCCGGATAAATGCCACAAAAAACGGTAAATAAATAATTTTTGCGTAATTTCCTATGAAATGCTATAATTTATCTGGGTATAACTAAAAACAGGGTGGTACACTTGCGTATCCGGAGATTTCGCAACCGGGGCGCAGAGTGCGCCTGGCGTTTTTGCCATTTTGCAGATTGTGGGGCATAAAGTGTACTTTATTCCCCACACCGGGCCGGAAGAACCCGCGGCCGGCGCTTCTTTGCCGTGATTGGAGAGGCGCCGGGCAGATCGCTTTCGCCGCCGGGCCATCAGGGGGTGTCACATTTGGAAATCGAGCGATTGTTTATGCACGGAACCTTATTTCTCCGCCAGTGGAAATCGCTGGCGTTTGATGAATACGACCTGATCCTCCTCGAAAGGGCTTTGCTGGAAAATCCCAAGCGGGGCAAGGTCTTTCGTGACACGGGATACATTCGCAAGACCAGAATGCCTTTTCGGTATGAGGGCCGGCAGGGAACCGCCAGAATCTGCTATGTGGAGTTTGAGGGCCAGGAGACACTTTATCTCCTGGCGGTCTTCGCGAAGCGGGAGGAAAAACACCTGTCGCCCGACGAGCGTTTTTCCCTCAAATGGCAAATCAGACATCTGGAACACGCATTACCGAAAGGGGAGGAAACGATGCACAAAGCCTATGCCGTGCTTTCCGACGCTCTGGACGAGGCTGTCCGCGACGCCAACCATGAACCGACCAGATTGAAGCGCCACCGGGTGAAGATGGAGATTCCCCCTTTAGGCGAATTCTCCGCCGAGGACATCAAGCGGATCCGCCATCAGCAAGGCGTCCCGCAACGCCTCTTCGCCGAATATCTCGGCGTCTCAAAGAGGACTGTGGAAGCGTGGGAAATCGGCCGGGGCAAACCGACCGGCCCCTCCAGCCGCCTGCTGGGCCTCCTGCAGGCCAGAAAACTCTCCATCACAGAATAAGCCGGATTTACCCAAGGCGTTACGAGCGATAAGGCCGGGGGACAGGAACCCGCGAATCACGCCGGGCAGAGTTCTCTTCCCGGGAGGGGGGGAATAAGCAGCCATCCGGCAGAGGATGCCCCGAAACGGGCCAAGGAGTTCAGAAAGGACTTTCCTTCTTTTGCCACAACGTGGTATAATAAGCGCAAGAGAAGCAAAGGAGGCGCATCGCTCTGGCCGGCAAGGATTTGACGCAGAAACAGCTGTCTGAATGGGAGGACTGCTTTGCGGACATTGTGAACGTCCTGCTGCTGAACGGCAAACGGCTCATAAAACCCCGCGACTTGAAGCCTGCCATGCGGTCCTCCTCATACAAAGACAAGGACTTGAAGTTGCGGCTTCAGGAACGGGATGTGGCAAAACTGTGGCAACACGGCCGCATCCGTCTCGCGTTCATCGGGCTGGAGGATCAGGTTTCCGTCCATCGCGCCATGCTGTTCGGGTGATCGGTTATGATGGAGCGGTATACCGGGATGAATTGAACAGACTCCGGCCCGAAGATGAAGTGGATGACGGCACGAAAAAATCGCCGCTCCAGCTTTACCCGGCAATCACGCTGGTGCTGCATTTTGACTATGCGCATCGCTGGACAGCCCCACGGAGTTTGAAGGAGTGCTTCCCACACATGCCACCGGAGCTGGAACCGTATGTAAATGATTACAAAATCCAGGTTTTCGAGATTGCATGGTTGCCAGACGAGACGATTGCAAAGTTCAGGAGCGACTTCCGTTTTGTAGCGGACTATTACAGCCAAATGCGGAAGACGAAGAAATGGATTCCCATGCCAGGCAAGGTAAAGCACATCAAGGAACTGTTCGACTTGTTCAAGGTCTTGACGGGTGATAACCGGTTTCTCGATATGTACACGCACCGGGAGGAGGCGCAGGACGATATGGCAGCGATTGCATTGGATTATTTGAAAGAAGATTTACGGGATGTTGTAAAGGCGGAAGTCAGAGAGGAAACCATAGCGGAAGTCAGAGAGGAAGTCAGGAAAGAGGCCATAGCGGAAGTCAGAGAGGAAGTCAGGAAAGAGGCCATAGCGGAAGTCCGGGCAGCGGTGGAAACGAAGTTGCGTACCAAAGTGCGTAATTCCACTCGCGAGGAAACTGCCCTTACCATGCTGGCGGATCATCTCCCCGTCGATAAGGTGGCAAAGTACACCAAGCTCAACCCCAAAAAAGTGACTGCCCTCGGCAAGAAGCATGGCTATCTGTGAATCCATGCCGGGAAAACGCCAGCGGCCTTTGTATATCGGCGCATCACCACCGTGCCCATATACAAAGGCCGCTGTTTTTGTACATACCGGCGAGAACAATCCGCCCGCCATTTTCCGCCCCGCCCGATGGGACGTGCCCGTGATGATTCCCCCGGCCCGGCATGATGCCCGGCGTCACCGGGAAGATTGCCCGGTCTGTCGTACGAAAACGGCCACCCTGTTTTTCCATCCGCGCAATTTTGGCAAAGCCCCCTTTCCCCCGACCGGCCGCAAACGCTGATACGGTCTGCCTTCATCGCCATCATGAATGACGCGTTGAAAAAAATCAAAATACAAATATTTGTGTTTTGATTTTTTGCCCGGCGTTTTTCCGATGGCCGTCAGTTCATGAATCATAAAGGGAGAATGGCATCCTCTCTCCGGGAGGTTCAACCAAAATTGCATCGCTATCATACACGATGTCAAATATCCCTGCTTCGGCGTCCCGTCCTCTTCGGAGCGAAACGGGAACGAAGACAAAAAGCGGCTTCCGGCGCGTATCCCCGGAAGCCTTTGTTTTTCCTATTTCTTCGGCACTACCCGCCGCATCTCCTGTTGGAAGCGCTCGCCTTTTTCATCGAGGTTTTCGGCCTCGCGCTTGTATTTTTCCTTTTCCGCGTCCGTGAGCGTTGCCGAGATTTCCTTGCTGTCCTTCACGATGTTGGCGCAGACGGAGCGACCCCACTCGATGCCCGCCTGCCGGATGGCCGGATCGCTGTTGATGGCTTTGCGCACCATTTCGCCCTGCCCGGTCTCGTCCTTGGCGTAAAACAGCCCGTAGAGGTCCGTCAGCCGCGACACCACATACTCGTCCTGATCTTTGGGCGTCATCCGGACATAGCGCTTCATCTCCGGCTCGATCTTCTCGGTGTACGCCTTACCGGCCTTGAAAAGGCCGAATCCGATGAAGCCGGCACCAATCAGCACCAGCACGGCAACGGTGATGAGAAGCTTCTTCCACAGTTTCATCCGCACACACTCCTTTTCTTCGTCAGCGATGGGCGGCCATCATTTGCCATTCTTTTCCGCCGCGTACCGCAGGCCCTTTTCTATGGTAGTCTCGCAGAGATTGCAACCGTGGCCGCATTGCTCGTAGTTGCAGAACAACAGGCGGTCGGGAATCATTGAGGTCGGGAAGTCCAGGTCCTCGTCGTGACTGACGAACAAGTCCTTGAAGCTGCACTCCTCGCCTTTGATGTAGAGGTCCAGCAGACCGAAGATGTGGTCCGTGGGCAGATAGCGCCCGGTGAGCTTGTAAACGTCCACGTATTCGTCGAGGTATTTGAGCCACTGCGGGAATACCATGCAGGACTGGATGCGGTTGACCTCGTCGTATTCCAGCATGGCGAAGCAGGCGCCCGTGTACTTGTGGCGGCCAAAGCAGAAATTCGAGAGATACGGACAGCGCAGGGTGCAGGCTTCGTTGATGAGGAGCTTGATCTTGAAGCCGCCCTCGTGGAGCTTCTTCAAAAAGCCGAGGTTGCGCCCCGCCTCCCGCGGCGGGTTCACGAGGTCGATGCCGGCGCGCCGTTCCCAGGTACGAAGCTGCGGGATGCTCCAGTGGAAGCCGTTGCAGCTCGTGTTGATCTTTACCTTGGGGCGCTTTTTGTGAATTTTCTCCGCCATGTAGATCTCGGTGCAGATGATGCCGTCGATGGCGTAGCGGTCGATCTGGCCGAGGATGGTTTCGATGAGCTCGTCCATCTCCTCCGGCGTCAGGCGGCTGTAGTCGGCGTTGATGGGAACGTAGCGTTTCAGCCACGAGCCCTTCGACTCGTTCAGGAACCGTTCGCACTGTTCGTCGTAGTCCTCGGAGATGTTCTTTGTCTTGGTGATGAAATAGTTCTCGACGATCGGGAGCCCCACATAGACATCGTGTATATAGTCCCGATACCCTTCGAGCCGCTCCAGATATTCCCTGGCGTCCGACCCGTTGAAGGGGAAGGAAAACTGCCGTTTCATCGTCTCACTCATTTTTCATACCTCCCTTTATATTCTGAAATGAACTTGTCACTTTACAACCCTCTCTATATTGTAATACGAATCAAAAACCAAAAAAAGGACACGATCCGAAAAAAATCCCGATTTCTTTCTTCATTGACACACAGCCGGCGGTTTAGTAAAATCCAAAGCGGCAGTTTGGATTTGCATAAATTCGGACGAAAAAAGGCAGGAAAGTGAGCCCTCTCGCTTTCCTGCCTTTTTCGTTTTTCCGGGGAAACCGGGCGCCATTTATGATGCCCATGATTACGGCGAACGCGTGCTACCCATAGCCGACGCAGCCGTTTCCCTGGCCATTCTATTCGTTTGACAGCAGCGACAGGATGGTCTCGTAATCGAACTGGGCCGCGGCGTCCCTGAGTTTTCCGTAGAGATCGCTCTGCGCCGCCGGGATGCGGTACGAATCCATCTCGGCGAAGATGGCCTCCAGTCGCTCGCAGTCCATGTCCTCCGCCGCCGCGCGGATTTCCTCCAGCACGCCCTCCATGAGTTCCGCGTCTGCCTCGGGCTTCTCCCCGTCTGTCTCTTCTTTCGCGAAGACCTCCGCCAGCGGGCCCCTGAACCTCCGGTATTCCTCCAGGAATTCCTCATGGTGCGTCCGGATGAACTCCACACTCCCGTTCTTGCCGGCGTTCTCCAATAGCTGCGCCTCCTCGCCGAAGGCCGCCGCCCCGATGAGCCGGGCCGAGCTTTTCAGGGCGTGGACCTTGATGGTGTAGTCCTTCCAATTTTCCGCTTTATAGTAGCCGTCGATCTCATCGGCTTTTTCGTCCAGCGATTCGTAAAAGATTTTCAGAAGCGGCAGGTAATCCTCGGCCGAGCCGCTGTTTCGGATGCCCTGGGAAAGGTCGATCCAGTCCTGCCCCGAAAGCGGCGCCAGGATTTCCGGGATCGCCGTCCCTTCCGCCGGACCGGCCGCTTCCTCCGCCGCCGCCTTGATCTTTTCCTTCGGCAGATACGCCAGCAGCACATCCTCCAGCTTGCCGGCGTCGATGGGCTTTGTTAGGTAGTCGTCAAAGCCGGCCGCGATATACTGCTCCCGGGCGCCGGAGATGGCGTTGGCCGTCAGGCAGACGGCCGGCGTTTCGAGATTCGGCCCGCCCAACTGCTCCCGCAGCGCGTGCAACGTCTCAATGCCGTCCTTCTTCGGCATCATGTGGTCGAGGAAAATCACGTCGTATTTCTTGCCCTGCAGCAGGATGAGCCCCTCCTCGCCGTCGCCCGCGGTGTCGATTTTCAGCCGCGTCCGCTTCAGCAGGCTCTGGAACACCTTCAGGTTCATCGGGTTGTCGTCCACCACCAGGATCTGCGCTTCCGGCGCCGTGAATTTCTCATGGTATTTCTTCCGGTTTTGCCTCATGGCTTCATGATGCGACGCCTGATAATCCCCCAGCGGCTCCCAGCCGGTCACGCGCTGCTTCAGCGCGAAGGAGAACGTGGAGCCTTCGCCGTAGGTGCTTTCCACCTGCAACGAGGCGCCCATCAGCTCCAGCAGGTTTTTGGTGATGGTCAGGCCGAGGCCGGTGCCTTCCACGTTGCGGTTGCGCTTTTCCTCGATGCGCTGGAATTTGGAGAACAGCTTGTCCATATCTTCGGGCTTTATGCCGATGCCGGTGTCCCTGACCGCCACCCGTAGCAGCACGCTGTCCGGGTCGTCCCCGAGGCGCCCGAAGCCCACGGAAAACGTCACGGTCCCCTTTTCCGTGTACTTGACCGCGTTGGTCAGGATGTTCGTGATGACCTGCTTGATGCGGCCTTCGTCGCCGCAAAGGCGCTTCGGCGTATTCCTGTCAAAGTCCAGCGCGACAGCCAGCCCCTTGGCGTCGGCCCGGACGTGGACCATGTTCACCAGATCGCTTAGGACCGCCGACAGGTCGTACTCCATGGGGATGATATCGATCTTCCCGGCCTCGATCTTCGAGAAATCGAGGATGTCG
>JAFSWT010000158.1 GCA_017444395.1 Schwartzia sp. (in: firmicutes)
AATACCGGCTACACCATCTTCAAGGTCAACGTCAGTGCCGCCAGCACCAACAGCTGGGAAGAGGATATCCTCGGCTCCACGGTTCTCATGAACGGCGAGGCCCTGAACGTTAATTTCAACGTCGGCAACCAGCAGTATTGGGACATTCAGGCCATCTTTGAGGATGGCAGCGGCATCGCCTGGTACAACATCGATCTCCTGAGCGTCGCCCGCGTCACGCTGAACAACGACGGCACCGCTACCCTGCAGTAATCTTCCCGGGACGCGGAGGCGTGTACCCGTCCTCCGCTTCTCATGATTCGCAAAGCAATCCACTGAATCTTAAATTATGGAGGTATCGTTATCATGCAGAAAATCAAATCGTTCAAGGTATTCTTCCTGGCCGCTCTCTTCGTCATGGCGTTCGCCAGCGTCGCCTTTGCCGGCGCGCAGGACTTCGTGCTCGTGAACAACACCGGTCATCCCATCTATTATGTCAACGTCAGCCCGGCCAGCTCCGACAACTGGCAGAACGACGTCCTTGGCTCCCAGATTCTCGGCCACGGCCAGTATGTCACGGTGATGTTCCCGACCAATGGCGTTCAGTACTGGGATCTCCAGGCGGTCTTTGAGGACAACAGCAGCCTTGCTTGGTACAACATCGACCTGCTGAGCGTCGCTCAGATCACGCTGAACGGCGACGGCACGGCCAGCTTCCAGTAAGGCGGTAATTTCCCCGGTTTTTCTGATTCCTTTTGATAGAACGAACCCCGCCAGTATGTACCTGCTGGCGGGGATTCGGTTTATAATGCGCAAAGATATTGAGGAGGTTCAAAATGGAATACAAGATCCTTTACCCGGAAGCGTTCCCCATCGTTGAACTCCAGATGCAGCAGGGCGAGTCCCTGAAAGCCGAGTCCGACGCGATGATTGCCATGTCCCCCACCGTTGACGTCGAGGGCAAGCAGGAGGGCGGCTTCTTCAAGGGCCTGATGCGGTCGGTTCTCACCAATGAAAGTTTCTTCCTGCAGAGCCTGACAGCGAAGCGCGGCCCCGGCACGGTGCTGTTTGGTCACGCGCTGCCCGGCGGCATCATGGACGTAAAACTCGACGGCTCTCACGGTCTTACCGTGCAGAAGTCAGGCTTTCTCGCCGCCACGGAGGGCATCACCGTCGATACGAAGTCGCAGGATCTTGCCAAAGGACTGTTTTCGGGCGAAGGCTTCTTCGTGCTGAACATTACCGGGCGCGGGACGGTATTCGTTTCCAGCTACGGCGTGATTCACCCGCTGAAGGTCGAGGCCGGGCAGGAAGTCATCATCGACAACGGCCACCTGGTCGCCTGGCCGGACACGATGGAATACGAAATCGAGAAAGCGTCCAGCAGCTGGTTCTCAAGCATGACCTCGGGCGAGGGGATTGTCTGCCGGTTCCGCGGCCCCGGCACGGTACTGATACAGACGCGCAATCCCAACGGATTTGAGGGCTGGATACGCTCGATGCTTCCCACGAAGAGCTGACATCATTCCAGCAAACACTTCTGACAGGCGAAGTAAGACAACTTTACGAACAAGGAGGTACCTGCCATGCGGAAAAGTCTCTTGAAAATCTTCTTCCTGGCCGCTCTGATGATGGTGGCAGCCATCGGCACGGCTTTCGCGGGCCCGCAGGATTTCGTGCTCGTGAACAACACCGGACGCCCCATCTACTATCTGAACGTCAGCCCCGCTGACGCGAAGGAATGGATGCCCGACATCCTCGGCTCGAAAGTCCTGATGGAGGGCGAAAAGGCCAATGTGACCTTCCAGGGCATGGATGGCGTGAAACTCTGGGATCTCCAGGCGGAGTTCGAAGACGGCAGCTCCATTGTCTGGTACGACATCGATCTTTACAGCTATCGGGGAATCATCCTGAACGCCGACGCCACTGCCACTCTGCAGTGATCCGGCCGCGCAACCCGTTTCCTTCCCACAGCCCCCGTCGGCAGGCATCTGCCGGCGGGGGCTTCAGTTTTTAGCGGCCAATGCTGTCTCCGGCAAAGCCGGCCAATGCTTCGCCATTTACCCACCTGTCGTTCCCGCATCCACGCCATGAAAAAGCAGGGGCTATCGCATGAGTTCTCTTCATGCGACAGCCCCTGCTGTCCGCTGCCTGCCCCGGCTTTTACCGGACAGGCGCGGGGGATGGGTTTGAGGATTGGGTTAGCGTTGGCGTTGGGCCTGAAGTTTGAGACGGGGTTGGAGCCGGCACCGGAGCCGGGGGTGGATCTGGCGTTGAGGTCTGGTTGGTGTCGGGAACCGGGTCAGTGGGGGCCGGGTCAGCAGCGGAAGAAGGGGCGGTCGCGGGTGACGGCTCCTGATGCTCTTCCGGGATATCGTATTCATCGGTGTGGAGGAATTCCCGGTCGGTTTCAGCGCCGTTTCGGTAATAGACCCGCCAGACATCGACGATGGGGCGGGGATCCTTGATCACGGTTTCCATGTCAATATCGTCGGGGACATCGGCGCCGTGGCCCAGCACCGTAAAAGTGAGCGTACCGCCGCCGGCCGATGCCAGGATATACACGGCATGGGGCAGCGTGTTCCGGAAGCAGAAATCAATCTGTCCGTCCGCTACGGTGGCGTCGAGGCCCGCCGGGACATAGCCGGAGGGGAAGAAATGGGAGGTGCGCTGGGTGGGCGTGAGATTGGCCAGCAGGATGGCGTTATAGAGCGTCGAGCTGACCTGACAGACGCCGCCGCCGATGTCCTGCTCGACTTTGCCATTGACGATGACCGGCGCTGTCTGATACCCCGCTCCGGCAACCCGGCCGCCGACCACGGTGTTGAAGGAAACCTCCTCGCCGCTTCTGACCACCAGGCCATCCAGCGTCGCTGTCGCGATCTCGATATTCTGACCGCGGCTGGAGCTGGGATCATAGTAAGTGGTATAGGAGGCCAGCTCACTGTCAATGGGACGCAATTCGCTGTCCGTGACCTTCGGCGGCTCCTCAGCCACTGTCAGCGTCAGACGCTGCGGCAGATCGAACGCCAAAAGAGCTGGTGCCAGTGTCTTGGCAAGCGACGCGGTATCGAGCTTCCGTCCGGTGACACCGGGTGTGACCTGAGCACGCGTACCGCTCCATAAAAGCTGGGCGTCTTTCGGCGCGGTATCAATCTTAGCCGCCAGGCCCGCCAGCCAGGTCTCGAGCTTTTTCTCGTCCAGGCGCGCTGTCAGCGGGATATCCCCACCGCGCAGTGCCGAGCGGGCGATACTCAGCGCCCGGGCCGCCAGGTTTGGCTCCCGGCCAACCCGGTAGGCAGCATCCGTAGCCGCCTCGATGTCCGCCGACAGGCCGACCTCCGCCGCCCCCGCTTCAAAGGTCTGCTCTCCATAAGACGCGATGACCGCCGGTCCCCGGAACGTTTCCGCCGCTCGCTTCCCGAACTGAGCCGCTGCTTCCTCCCGGGTCAGGCCGCTCAGCGGGTACGTTCCCGTCTTGAGCCCGAAGGCCGTGAGGTCCTGCCGGATAAAGCCCAACACCAGCCCGAGAAAGGCCACGCTCAAAAGGAAAGCGGTCACGGCCAGTAACGATGTGAAAATAAGCATGGGACGCAACGGTTTCATCCAAAAAAACTCCTTACCAAATACTGGAACGCTAAAATGCAGGCCCAGCGGATAAAGGAAGGCTGTCGTCAGGAACCCGGTAGCGGGTACGACAGCCTTCCTTTGCGTTTACTGAATATTCATGGAGAGCTCAATGAATTTATTGGCCAGTTTCGCTTTCTGGAGGACTTCCTCGGTGATATCGGCGCCGGCCTTGACGATGACGACACCGGTATCGGTCACGATATCGCGGGCCGCTTTCTTGCCCAGGAGGAACCGGCGATGGCGTTCCTCCGTGGCCTTGTCAGCAGCGGACTCCGCCGGCTTTGCGGGCTCGGGCGCTGGCTCCGGGGTTGGCTCCGGCTCCGGGGCAGGTGCCGGTTCCGGGGTGGGTACCGGCTCCGGCTCGGGTTCCGGGGCCGGGGCAGGGGCCGGTTCTGGTGCCGCCGCTTCGGGTACCGGCTCCGGCATCACGGGTTCAGTTTTTTTTTCGTCCTCCGGCGGCGGGTCAATGACCGTGACCTGTTTGCCGAAAATGGAAATCTGGTCGGCGGCGATTTCTGATTCCGTGCCGTCCTCGGCGATGATGGCGCATTTTTCCACCCGGCCGCCCTCGCCGACGAAAATCTCGGAGACCTTGCCCTGGATCGTGCCGGACTTCGTGATGGCCTTGGTGCCGATGATGCGGATGTTGGCATCCAGCATGGCCTCATAGTCGCTGGCGTCCTCCAGTGTCAGGATATTCTCGCTGGAGGTGATGGTCACGGCGTCATGGCCGATGGCGATGACGGACGAATAGGGGAGCAGTTTGACCCCGCGGTACCAATCCTCGTCCTCGATGGTGATGGCCGCGACGACACCGTTCTTGGCATCAATGAGGAGCGTCTTGCTCATGCCGAGCTCGCGTCCCTCGGTGATGCTGATAATCGGCAGGTTCAGGATCTCTACGCTTTTCTTGGTCATGGATATTCCTCCTATTGCTGTAATGATTGTCCGTCCGGCCGGTCCGCGAAAGCGGACTCAATCTCCTGCATATACCCGGGCGGAATCTGGTTGAACGGCAATGATGGCACATCATGCTGCGCCAATATATGGGAAACGGTATCGAGGTAATCGATGTTCCGGGCGAAATCCGCCTCGACGCCGCTCTGCCCCTGAATGGCCGGGAGGCTGAGTGCCTGCCGGTAAACGCGTATCGCTTCATCATACGCGCCGTTTTCTTTATAGATATTGCCGAGCTCGATGACGATGAAGGGCGCATAGGGGTCATCCTGATAGCTCGACAAGGCTCGTTCGTAGGCGACAATGGCCGGAGCGAAGCAACGCTGGCTCTTGCGGTCGTAAGCGAAATCCAGCAGTTCGTCCAGGGTGGCGCAGTCCTTGATCTCATCAAGCACAGCGTCCCGCTCGGCCTCGCTGATTTCCATGGTGGACGCTGTTGGTCCTTCTGCCGTATCCCCTTCCGTGGCTTCTTCCGCCATTGGCTCGGCCGCAGTGCTTTCCCCGACAACCGGTTCTGTCGGCGCCTCCTCGACAATGGCCGCCGCTTCGGGTTCTTCGGCGGTCTCGGTTTCCACGGCCGCTTCGATTTTCTCGGCTACCGGTTCTTCCATCGCCGGCTCTTCCATCTCCGGTTCTTCCGCGGTTTCTTCTTCTGCCATTGGCTCGACCACGGTGGTGTCCCCGACAGCCGTTTCTGTCGGCGCCTCCTCGACAATGGCCTCCGCTTCGGGTTCTTCGGCGGTCTCGGTTTCCACGGCCGCTTCGATTTCCTCGGCTACCGGTTCTTCCGCCGCCGGCTCTTCCGCGGCTTCTTCTTCCACGATTGGCTCG
>JAFSWT010000159.1 GCA_017444395.1 Schwartzia sp. (in: firmicutes)
GCGATTTTTTTGTCTCTTTTTCTGGGATAGCGGAGAAGGGTATGGGGAGAGCCATTTTTTGTTTTTTGATGGCGCTGTGAGGATATGAGGGGTTATTGAGCAGGCACTATTTAATGGCCGGAGTAATAGCATCGGGATCGCGCAAGGCTTTGTTGGTGCGATCGTCTAATGCAACCTCGATGATGTGATCCTCTCGCACCCCCTGCGCCAGAAGATGGTCGTGGAACAAGTTGAACAAGAGGTAGGACTTGCCGCACCGGCGCAGCCCGGTGACAATCTTGATCATGCCATTCTTTTCCCGGCGGATCAACCGGTCCAGGTACATATCCCGCTTGATTTCCATGTCGTCCCCCAACTTCTGAATTCGGTGTCCCCACACCTTTTCTCGTAATAATAGCGAATACCCTGAGAAATGTCAAGGTCTCATTGAAATCATCGCCTTGTTCCAAGTGTATGGTGACCCGCAAAAGAGGAGAATGCTGCATGAAAAACAAGAACTGCGGGAGAGATCCTGCGCCTCACAAGAGAATACTACGTCGCCACCCAAGCGGAGAACCAGACTTTCCATCCGGGAAGCCGCATCCCCTATACGCGTTGATTGCCTTGGTTATTATGAGGTCGATTTATAGGTTGTATGATTCCGGCAATATACTCCAACGATAATGCAAAGTCCGTACAGAGTTTTGTGAGGGAGGGACACGATATGAAGGCGTATGTCTTGCATGGGGTTGACAATCTCTGCTATGAGGAGGTGCCGGCGCCGGTTCCGGCATCCGATGAGGCGCTGGTGCGCGTCATGGCGGCGGGGATTTGCGGGTCGGATATTCCGCGGGTTTTCGAAACGGGGGCGCATCGGCATCCGTTGATTCCCGGGCATGAGTTTTCCGGTGTAGTGGAAGATGTGGGCAGTGAAGGTGCGGCGGATTGGGCCGGAAAGCGTGTGGGCATTTTCCCTTTGATTCCCTGCTATGAATGCGATGCCTGCCGGGAAAAGCGGTATGAGATGTGCCGGCAGTATAGTTATCTGGGATCGCGGCAGGATGGTGGCTTTGCGGAACATGTCGTTGTTCCCGTGCGCAATCTCATTGCGTTGCCGGAGGGTGTTTCCTTTGAGGAGGCGGCTATGCTGGAGCCGATGGCGGTGGCTGTTCACGCGATGCGGCGGGCGATGCCGAGAGCGACGGATGTCGTGGCCATCTGTGGCCTGGGGACAATCGGGCTCCTGTTGGCCATGTTCTTGCGGGAGGCGGGCATCCGGAATCTGCTGTTGATTGGCAATAAGGCCGAGCAGAAGGCATTGGCGGCGCCGCTGGGGGTATCGGAAGGCGATTTCTGTGATGTCCGGACAACCGAAGCGGGGGCGTGGCTGCGGGAGCGGACCCGGAGCCACGGCGCGGATGTGTTTTTCGAGTGTGTGGGCAGGAACGAAACGGTGACGTTGGCCATCAATAGTGCCGCCATGGGGGGCGAAGTCGTTCTGGTGGGCAATCCCGCGTCAGATATGGCGTTTTCCCGGGCCGATTATTGGAATGTCCTGCGGCATCAGATCACGGTGCACGGGACATGGAATTCCTCGTTCACCCATGAGGCGGGCGATGATTGGCATTTTGTACTGCAGCGATTGGAAACAGGGGCCATTGCACCGGGGCGCTTTATCACGCATCGCTTCGCTTTGGAGCGACTGGAGGAATACTTGCAGATCATGCGGAGGAAAAGCGAGTTCTATGTGAAATGCATGGTTGTGGCCGGGGATTGATAACATAAGGAAAATCATTTCTCTTTTTGGTTTGTAAAGTGCCGCGGATTGTTATGCGGTTTTAGGAAAGAACTGGCCATATGGAAAGACATCCCCATCGCCCTCGAAAGTGCTGGGCAGGGGATGCCGGATGAGATGCTTTTTCTTGTGGTCTGATTTTTCAGAGGCTCCCGGGAAAACAATTCTGTGGACAGGGAGCCGGTTTACTCCCCGGATTCCAAAAGCTGGCGATAGCGTGGCCGCTGCTCGGCGGGGATATTCAGGATATCCATCGCATTTTCCGCGCTTTCGTGCAATCGCGCCATGACGGATTTCAGGCTACGGAGTACACCGCGTTCTTCACCGCGCTTTTCACCGCGTTCTTCACCGCGCTCCTCACCCTGCTTGATGTACGACGCTTTGGCGTCCTCTTCGTTCCATACCAGACTGACCATGTCAAATACCTCCCATTCGTGCTGTTTCAGAAAATGACGCATGATGTCCTTGTCGATGCAGTGCCGCATCGCCTTCTGTACGGCCTCGGCGAGCGGCTGGCCGCTTTTCTCGTTTTGGCGGACGCGATGGATAAAATAGCTGTAATCATGCACCGGACGGCATTCCCGGATGATGCGAAAGCTCTCGTCGTAGTTGATGTTAAAGACATCGACGACGGTTTCCAGATAAAACGACGGATGGTCGAAAGCATCCGAGAGACGCAGGCGCTCGAACTCCGGCCGGATTTCCTCGCCGTTGTAGAGATCGAAAAGATATGGAGTGGGAAGGGGGATACGGCTTTGCTGGTAGAGAAAGTCCTGCGGGATGACCGTCCGATAGAGAATGCTGAGATATACTAGAGAGCGTTAGAATTTACGAGCGAAGCGAAGTAAAGCTCTTACGCTCTCTGCATATACTCGCGATGAGATTGCTTTGGTTTTGCATTTTCTCTGACCGCGAGTAGAGAGGAACAGCCTTAGTGGCATGTTGTAATTCACGCTGCTTTGCTGTTCGAAGAGGGTGAAGCTCTCATCCCCGACGCGGAAGGAGACATCGTTCCGCGGGCTGCTGAACAGCACGTCGTCGATGGTGTTCAGGGCGGCCGTCTCCGGCTTGATGGGGCGTCTGATTAAGAATTCGCCCAGAGGGATGAAGTTTTCCGGCTCGGAGAAGTAAGCGCGGAAAATCGCATCGCGGTAAGTACGCTTGGCTTTCGGGGCGTGCTGTATCTCAGCAGAATGGTCTGCCGGGGGATTTTGCTCCATGCCCATGGAGAATGCTCCTTTCTTTGCTCTGATTATATCATGGCGCTGGCGGGCATGGCAAGGGAGCGCCGGGGAGATGGGCATTCCTCCCGCCACCTAAGAGGTGGGGAAATCCTGGCCTAATACGTTGAAAATTCTGTATATAATCACGTAATATCTCATACTTTCCCCATCGAACAGGATATGTAGTAACTATATTTAAAGGGATAATCATGAGAAAACCTCCAATGAAATGCCTTCGTATTTCCGGTAGGAAGCCCGGCAGTCACGTACGGCTATGCCGCCGAACTTCGTGAGCACACCGTTATCCTCCATGCCGGGCTGCCCGCGCATTTGGCTGTCTGTCTGATAGGTCAGTTCCGGGATGGAGGAATAATGCACCCATAAGGTTTTCTCATTCACGCCGGTGCCGGTTTCATGAACAGTTCCTTTGTATGCCGCAGGAAAAGGACGGTGGATTTGGGAAGGCTACGGTGAGCAGGTTTCCCTCCACCGCGCCGTCATCCAGCGCAATCTGTGTGTCGAGCCACATCTTTCTTCCGGAGAATTGGAATAGATCGGCTTTACAGATGACGGATTCTGTCCGGCACTTATAGCATACCTAATCCCCGCGCCAGTTCCTGAATGCGTGGCATGGACAGATGCGTATATTTTTCTACCAGGGGCAGCTCCATACGGTCGCGGATCATATCTTTGGCACGCTCCTCGGTTTCTTTCATGGCAAGTTTGCGTTCTTCGTTGCGGCCCTCGGCGCGGCCTTTGTTGATTCCCTGGCGTAATATGGTTTTTGCCTCGTATTCTATGACTTTTCCCCCCATGATATGCTCCACTCCTTCCCGCACTCTTTGATATTTCTCCGCTATCAGTGCCAACACATGCGTACTCATGGCACATATTGCGTTCTTCATGAATATGCTCAGTTCCCCGGCATCCTGTAAATCATCGAGTCGTTCCCGGATAAAACGGTACTCGTCCGTAAGTTTTTGCAGCTTTGCTTCATCGTCTTCATACGCCGGGAGTTGCTTCTCGTGGCTGAAGATGTAATATGGCAGGAAAAACAAGAGCTTCCGTTGGAATATCTGTTCCAGGCTGTATCGCTGGACTTTGATGATCGGCACGTCATGTATGCATTTTCTCCTCCCAACGCTATTTTACTACAAAGCAGGGATTTGGGCAATGCTTTGAATCCGCCGGGGGTGGCGTCGTAATGCGCAGGCGTTTGGGGTTGACTGAGATTGGCGAAAATCGCCCGACCCGCAATGGTGTGTTTCGGTTGACGCTGCCACCGGGGGAGGTGATGAAGCCTCGGCATCAGGATATTCCATATTATTCACCGGGATAGTGGTGGATATGTGGATAATATCTGTGGATAACTTTTGGGAGCATGGGAATATCAAGGGATAGGGTGTTGTTTGAAGACAATGGGAGAGGAATCGGAAAGGGTATAGCAAAACCCCCGGCTGTTTTGGGTAGCCGGGGGTTTTGTTATTGACGGGATATGATGTCAGGAGAGCCGCGCCAAAGCCCGGTGGGCGATGTCGTGGCGATGGAATTCGCCGTCGAAGTGGATCGTATCGACACCTTCGTAGGCTTTCGCTACCGCGGACTTGATATCCGCACCCTGGCCGACGACGCCGAGGACGCGGCCGCCGCTGGTGACGATTTTGCCGTCCTGCGCTTTGGTGCCGGCGTGGAAAACAAGGCTGCCCGCTGCTTTTGCCGCATTGAGGCCGGTGATTTCCTTGCCCTTTTCGTAGCTGCCGGGATAGCCGCCCGAGGCCATGACAACGCAAACGGCCGCGCCGTCAGACCATTCGATGGTTTTGTCGGCCAGCGTTCCGTCCACGCAGGCCAGCATGATTTCCACCAGATCGCCCTTGAGGAGCGGTAGGACGACTTGCGTTTCCGGGTCACCGAAGCGGGCGTTGAACTCCACAACCTTCGGTCCCTGTTTCGTGATCATCAGGCCGGCGTACAGGCACCCTTTGTAGGGGCGGCCTTCCTGCTTCATGCCGGCGATGACGGGTTTCAGTATCTTTTCCGTGACTTCGGCCATGCGCTCCGGCGTCATCACCGGGGCCGGGGCGTAGGTTCCCATGCCGCCGGTATTCGGCCCCTCGTCGCCATCGTGGGCCCGCTTGTGGTCCTGGGAGGCCACCATGGGAATGATGGTCTCGCCGTCAGTAAAGGCCAGTACCGAGGCTTCCTCACCCTCCATGAATTCCTCGATGACGACGCGGTTGCCGGCGTCGCCGAAGGCCTTTTCCTTCATCATGAGGTCGAGGGCTGCCACCGCTTCGTCCACTGTCTGCGTCAAAATGACACCCTTGCCCGCTGCCAGTCCGTCAGCCTTGATGGCGAACGGGGTTCGCATCTGCCGCACATAGACATGGGCCCGGCTGAGGTCGCCGAAAACCTCGCTGCGGGCGGTGGGTATCTTGTAGCGGCGCATGATGACCTTGGCATAGACCTTCGAGCCTTCCAGTTCCGCCGCCTCTTTCGTGGGGCCGAAAGCCTTGATGCCGGCCGCGGTCATGGCGTCCACGATGCCGTTCATCAGCGGCACCTCGGGACCGACGACCACAAGGCCGATGTCCTTTTCCTTCGCCAGCTTTACCAGGGCATCGTTGTCCTCAATATCGACGCCGCTGACGCATTCGGCGATTTCGGCGATGCCGGGATTGCCGGGTACGGCGTAGAGTTTGTCCGCAAGGGGGCTTTCCTTGATTTTCCAGGCCAGGGCGTGCTCGCGGCCGCCGCTGCCGATCAATAGAATGTTCATGGCTGTGCTCCTTATTTCGCGGACTGTTCCCGCAGGTATTTCTGGATGCAGTCGTCGTATTCCGCCGTGTGCTGGAAGGCCTCCTGGGCCAGCGCCAGACGCATCATGCCGCTGACGCAACCGTCCTTCAGCACGGCGGCGGCGATGTCGTCATAGCGGGCAGGATTTGTCACCACGGTGACGAACTTGAAATTCTTCGCCGCCGCCCGGATCATGGCCGGGCCGCCGATGTCGATGTTCTCGATGGCCTCGGCAAGCGCCACGCCGGGCTTGGCAATCGTTTCCCGGAAGGGGTAGAGGTTCACCGCCACGAGGTCGATGGGGGTAATCTTGTGCTCCGCCAGCGCCTTCTGATGGCCGGGGTTGTCACGGACCGCCAGGATGCCGCCGTGGATATAGGGGTTCAGCGTTTTCACCCGGCCGTCCATGATCTCGGGGAAGCCGGTGACGTCGCTGACGTAGATGACGGGGATGCCCGCCTCCTTGATGGCCCGCATGGTGCCGCCGGTGGAAACGATTTCCACGCCGGCCGCCGCGAGTTTCCGGGCAAAGTCCACGATGCCCGTCTTGTCGGAAACGCTCAGGAGCGCCCGCTTGATCTTCATATCACATCACCACTCCTCATTCATTTATGTCCGGTACGCCTGAAGGGCGCGTCCGCGGTTTTATTGAAAGCATTGGATTTCAGGGCTGCGGCAGTATCCGCACCTTCCGTCCTTCGACTTTGAGCCTTCCTTTCAGATAGAGCTCGATGGCCCGGGGGTAGAGCTTGTGTTCCTCCACCAGCACCCGGGCGGCCAGGGTGTCTTCGGTGTCGTCGTCCTCGACGGGCACCGCCGCTTGCAGGATGATGGGGCCGGAGTCCATGCCCTCGTCCACGAAGTGGATGGTGACACCGGAAACCTTGACGCCGTAGGCCAGCACGTCGCGGTGGGCGTGGGCGCCGGGGAAGGCGGGCAGGAGGGCCGGATGAATGTTCAGGATGCGCCCGGCGAATTCGTGGACGAAGTAGGGGCTCAGGATTCGCATGAAGCCTGCCAGTACCACCAGGCTGACATGGTGCTCTTTGAGGGCGGCCACCAGTTGCTCCTCAAATTCCCGCTGGCTGGCGCAATGTTTGCGGTCGATGCACCGATGGGGGATGCCGGCCTTTTCCGCCCGGGTAAGGGCCATGACGCCGGGCTTGTCCGTCAGCACCAGGCCGACCGGGGCCGGAATCTGGCCGCTGTCAACGGCGGCCAGGTTGGATTGGAGGTTCGTCCCCCGTCCGGAGCA
>JAFSWT010000160.1 GCA_017444395.1 Schwartzia sp. (in: firmicutes)
ACGCCGGTGCCGGTCCGGTCCACGAGGGTGAGCCGCAGCACTTCGTTTTCCAGCCGCCGCAGGGAGATATAGGTCTCGGTGAGGAAATTTCCGCTGCCGCAGGCCGGGTCGAGGAAGGAGAGCGCGGCCAGCTTCCGCTGGAAATCGAGCAGTTTCCGGCGCTTGTCCTTCAGCGTCTTTTCCTCTTTGGCGTTTTCCAGTTCCCGTTTCAATTCGTCGAGGAACAGCGGGCCGATGACCTGGTGGATGTTCTCGATGGAGGTATAGTGCATGCCGCCAGCCCGGCGGGTCTGGGGGTTCAGCGTGCTCTCGAATACGGCGCCGAAGATGGTGGGCGAGATGCCGCTCCAGTCGAAGTCCTCGCTGGCGTGTTGCAGCAGGAGGTTCACTATCTCGTCGGTGAAGTTGGGGATTTCGATTTTCCCGTCATCGAACAGGCCGCCGTTGACATAGGGGAAGGCGGCGAGGTCGGCGTCCATGTACGGATCGCGCTCGTCAACGGGTGTTGACAATGTGTCAAACAGATCGATCAGGGCCTTGCGGACATTCTTTTCCCGGAAGGTTTTCAGGTAGTCGTGGAACATATTCCGCGCCCCGAAAATGTTGGCGTCCTCGGCGTAGAGGCAGAATACGAGACGCACGCAGAGCTTGTTGAGGCTTTTCTGTGATTCCTCGTTGTCCGGGTTTTTGTATTGCTTCAGCAGGGCGTCGTAGAGCCGGCCGACGATTTCGCCGGCCTTCAGGGAAATCTCCATTTCCTTTTTCGCGTCGTGGCTGCGGACGATCACGAGGAATTGGAGGCGGTAATACTCTTTTTCGAGGTCTTCCAGCCTGATGATTTCCGGCTCGGCCTGGGGGTTTTCCATGTCATAGACGCGGAACTCGGCGAAGTTCGAGGCGACGATCCAGCGGGGCCGCTTTGAGTAGGGCAGTTCGGCGGCGTACCGCTTCGCCTGCTGGTACGGCGTCAGCGTCGTGCCGTCGCTTTGCCTGATAGGCTTCGACAGGTCTTTGCCGAGGCCCTTTTGCTCTATCATCACATGGGTGGCGGGGATCGCCGCGTCGATGAAGGAGACATGCGAGAGCTTCACCCGGTCCTCGAAGGTGATGAAGCCGAAGGGCTGTTCGATGCCGTACACGTCATGCAGCAGTTCCAGCCAGAATGTCTGCGTGTGCTGCTTCTCGTCGCCGATGCCTTTCCATTTGGCGGCAAAGGCTTTCGCCGCCGCTTTCTGCGCTTTCTCGTTCATGGTCTGCGCCTCCGTTTTTGGCGTTCCTGGATTCGGTGAATATGGTTACGGGGGAGAAATTTGGTTCAACGCTTCGCGGGGCGGGGGCCTGTCCCGCTTACAGCGATGCGGTTTGCAAGGGGGTGGAAATGACCGTCGCAAAAAATCGGATTACAAAATTTGTAGTTTTGTTTTTTCGCAAGGCCACCCATCAAATCCCAAACACTTTGCCGCCGTAAGGAAAACGGGTTCGGTGTCAAAACGGGCTCAACCAAAATTGACCGGTAGTGAACACCGCCGCTGAAACACATTAATAACTCAACTTTCCCAGCACAAAAATCCGAACAAATCCCGGATATATCTGCACTGTGAGGCAATCCAATTGGCCACTTTACTTTTTATGGTAGCCGTGCTCTCCGCGCTCCATCCGTTGATTACCTCTACGAAAAGAGCCA
>JAFSWT010000161.1 GCA_017444395.1 Schwartzia sp. (in: firmicutes)
CCCTTATTATATCAAAGGGAGTGTTGCGAAATCAAGTGATAGTTGAGAGTCCCTTATTTTGTAGGGAGGATGCAATCATCTGACGCGATATGCGTGAGCGGCCCCCCCATGTCATTTTCTTAATCAGACCGTGTTACCATGCATATAGAAAAACAAAACGGCAGAGATTTCCTTTGAATGTATGCAAAAATAAACTATTGCCTGTTGGTTGTCCGTTCCCACTACTGGGCAGGCTACGGACTTTTACCGATTAGAATACGCCCATGCCGGGCGTACCAGAAAAAAAGCAGGCCTCCCGCCCGGGGGCCTGTTTTTTTCCGCTCCTTTTGACGGAACGGCGGTTTCACGATATAATATAGGAATAGTAATCGCTTGACAGAAAAACGATATCGGCGAGGTGATGGCGATGACCGCGAAACGGTTTTATCGGACGGCGGCGCTATTGGCGCTGCTGCTGGCCTTCTGTACGGCGGCGATGGCGGCGGGCATCCTGGCGAAAAGCGGGATGCGCGGCGAGAGCGTCCGCAAGGTGCAGACGATGCTGATCGACCAGGGCTATCTGAAAGGCAAGGCGGACGGCATCTGCGGGCGGCAGACGGTGGCGGCCATTCGCCATTTCCAGAAGGACCGCGGCCTTGAGGTGGACGGCATCTGCGGCGACAAGACTTACGCCGCCCTGGTGAAGAACAGCAAGGAAAAGAAGCCCCCCTCGAAGGAGAAACCGCCGGCCACGCCGAAGGTTTCTCTGCCGCCGAAGACGTCATCGGCCTCCGAGTCTGCGGAGACGGGATCGGAGGATTCTCCGTCCGGCCCTCATCAGGGTGAGGCGGTCTATGTGGAGGCCACCGGTTACAGCGCCTTTGACCCCGGCAACGGCCCCACCACCGCCAGCGGCACCCCGGTGCGCCACGGCGTCATCGCCGTCGATCCGTCCTTCATCCCCATCGGCAGCCGCGTCTTTATCCCGGGTTACGGGGAAGCGGTGGCGGAGGACATCGGCGGGGCCATCATCGGCAACCGCATCGACGTGGCCTTTGACACCCATGAGGAAGCGCTGGAATTCGGCCGGCAGGAGCTGGAAATCTACATCCTGGAAACGCCCGGCTGAAAACGATTTTCCCGCCGCCGGACCCGCGCCCGGCGGCATTTGTTTTCGGCGGGCCCGGTTTTGCGATTGGTTTCGTTTTTTTCTATGTCATGAACTATCCTGTTACGAAAGGAAGAACGCCATGCTGAAACTGGAGCACATCTCCTTCTCCGTCACCGAGGACGACAGGACCGTTGAAATCCTGCGGGACATCAACCTCACCGTGGACGACCGGAAATTCGTCGTCATCACCGGGCCCAACGGCAGCGGCAAATCGACGCTGGCCCGGATCATCGCTGGTATCGAGACGCCGACGTCGGGCCGGATTCTCCTGGACGGTCAGGACATCACGGAAAAGAGCATCACCGAGCGGGCGAAGCTGGGCATCGCCTTCGCCTTTCAGCAGCCGGTGCGCTTCAAGGGACTCGGCGTCCTCGACCTCCTGCGCCTCGCCACCGGCCGGAACCTCTCGGCCAACGAGGCCTGCGAATATCTCTTCGAGGTCGGGCTCTGCGCCAAGGACTACATCGACCGCGAGGTGAACGCCTCCCTGTCCGGCGGCGAGCTGAAGCGCATCGAGATCGCCACCGTCATGGCCCGGCAAGCGAAGCTGACATTGTTCGACGAGCCGGAGGCCGGCATCGACCTCTGGAGTTTCCAGAACCTCAGCCGCATCTTCGCCAAAATGCGCGAGGACATCAAGGACAGCTCCATCCTCATCATCTCCCACCAGGAGCGCATCCTGTCCATCGCCGACGAGATCATCGTGCTGACGGACGGACGCATCGAGAAAAAAGGCCCGGCGGAGGAAATCCTCGCCGGCATCATCGGGACGGAAGCGGCGGCGCCGGCCTGCCGGCGGCTGCATGAGGAGGGAACGCCATGAAGATGGACGCGATACAGAAACGGCTCATCGCCGAGGTCGCAGGACTCCACGAAGTGCCGGCCGGTGCCTACAATTTCCGGGCGAACAGCCAGCTCGCCGGACGCCAGACCACCGCCAACATCGACATCCAGAGCAAAGAGGACGGCAGCGGCATCGACATCACCATCAAACCGGGCACGAAAAACGAGAGCGTCCATATCCCGGTGGTATTGAGCGCCAGCGGCATCAAGGAGACCGTCTATAACGATTTCTACGTTGGCGCCGGGGCCGACGTCGTCATCGTGGCCGGCTGCGGCATCGACAACTGCGGCACCCAGGACTCGGAGCACGACGGCGTCCATCGCTTTTTCCTCGAAAAGGGCGCCAAAGTCAAATACGTGGAAAAGCACTACGGCTCCGGCGACGGCGATGGCAAGCGCATCCTGAACCCGGTGACGGAGGTCACGATGGCCGAGGACAGCTCGATGGAAATGGAAATGGTGCAGATCAAGGGCGTGGACTCCACCGAGCGCATGACGAAGGCCTCGCTCAAAGCCGGAGCGCGGCTCGTGATACGGGAACGGCTGATGACCCACGGGCAGCAGAAAGCCTTCAGCGGCTACCGGGTGACGCTGGACGGCGAGGGCGCCAGCGCCGATGTCGTTTCCCGCTCGGTGGCCCGGGACACCTCGTTCCAGAAATTCGACGCCCGCATCGCCGGCAACGCTCCCTGCCACGGCCACACGGAGTGCGATTCCATCATCATGGATCAGGGGAAAATCCTGGCGGTACCGTCGCTGGAGGCGAACCATGTGGACGCCGAGCTCGTCCACGAAGCCGCCATCGGCAAGATCGCCGGCGACCAGCTCATCAAGCTGATGACGCTGGGGCTCACGGAAAAAGAAGCGGAAGAGCAGATCATCAATGGCTTCCTGAAATGACATCCCCCGCCGCGGATCTATCTGCCCGCGGCTCGTCCCCGACGGAAAACCCTCCCGCCCTTACCCGGGGCGGGATTCTTTTTTCGCCGCGTTTTTCTAAAAATGCGTCAAAAAAGCGCCAAAAAGTTCCCGCCTTTTCCGCCCTTTTCATTGACGTTGTTCAGTGAATGGGGTAATATAATGTGTTGGGGCAGTATTTCCATGCCCCGGAAAATCGTTTTTTATGATATTTCGATACAGAAAGGCTGGTGAGGAACAATGGAAGGCGATCATCCTGGTTCATGCAACTCCTGTCCCGGAAAGATACATCGGGGAACGCCATTCGTGTGTCTGCCGGCTTTTTCGCACTGCGGCTCTCTGCGTCCTGGTGGCGCCGGAGGCCGCTGACTTCACTCGTCTTGCAGCCGGCCGCGGGTGGAGGTTCCCTGCCTGAAAGGAGCTTTCACCATGCTGAAAATCTACAAGTCGCATGAAAGCGGGCCACTTCAGGAACTCAGCCTGAAAACGCTGGAGAAAGGCGCCTGGATCAGCATCATCGACCCGACACCCTATGAGCTGAAAGTCGTAGGCGACCTCACAGCGGTTGAGGCTGATTTCCTGCGCGCCGCTTTGGACGATGAGGAGCGGTCCCATACCGATGTCGAGGACAACGCGGTGCTGGTGCTGACGAACGTGCCGGTGGTCCGGAACCCCGGCAGCTACGACACGCTGCCGCTGGGCATCATCCTGACGCCGGACTACTTCATCACCGTCTGCCTGGAGGAAACACCGGTGCTGGCGGACTTCAGCGAAGCGACGGCGCGGACGTTCCGCACCTTCAAGAAGACACGGCTGCTGTTTCAGATCCTCTATAAATCGGCGACATTCTATCTGAAATACCTGCGCCAGATCAGCAAGCTTTCCGATGAGATCGAGCACACGCTGCGCGATAACATGGAGAACGACGATATCCTGCGCCTCTTAGAGCTGCAGAAGGGCCTGACGTATTTCAACGCCGCCCTGCGGTCCGACGGCGCCGTGCTGGACCGGTTGATGCGGTTTCGCAACAGCCAGAATACGAAGTCTGTCATCAATATTTACGAGGAGGACGAGGACCTGCTGGAGGACGTCATCATCGAGAACAAGCAGGCCCGGGAAATGGTGGAGATGTACAGCCAGATCCTGGCCCGCACGTCTGACACCTTCGCCTCCATCATCTCCAATAACCAGAACCTGGTCATGAAATTCCTGGCGGCCATGACTATTATCCTGGCGATTCCCACGCTGATTTCGAGCTTTTTCGGCATGAACGTACCGGTGCCCTGGGCCGAGCAGGGAAGCGCTTTCCTGTATCTGGCGGCCATTTCCGTGCTGATTGCCGGCGGTTCGGCCTACGTCCTCTGGCGTCACAAAATGTTCTGATTTCCTAATACAAGCAGGTGAGCACATGATAAAGAAGGGAATCATCCTGGCCGGCGGCTCCGGCACGCGGCTCTATCCTTTGACGAAAGTCGTATCGAAGCAGCTCATGCCGATTTACGACAAGCCGATGATTTACTATCCGCTGTCCACGCTGATGCTGTCCGGTATCGACGACATCCTGGTCATCACGACGCCCCACGACATTGAGAATTTCCGGGCTCTCTTGGAAGACGGCAGCCAGTGGGGCATTTCCATCTCCTACGCGGTGCAGCCGAGCCCCGACGGACTGGCCCAGGCCTTCCTGATCGGCGAGGACTTCATCGGCGGCGAGGGTTGCGCGCTGGTGTTGGGCGACAACATCTTCTACGGCGCGGCACTGCCCGGGGCGACGAAGCGGGCGGCGGCCCAGGACGACGGCGCCACGGTCTTCGCCTACTACGTGCGGGACCCGGAACGCTACGGCGTGGTGGAGTTCGACGCCGAGGGACAGGCCCTGTCGCTGGAAGAAAAGCCGGCGAAGCCGCGTTCGAACTACGCCGTCACCGGCCTTTATTTCTACGACAAGGACATCGTTGCCATCGCCAAGGACGTGAAGCCCTCGGCCCGGGGCGAGCTGGAGATCACCGACGTGAACCGCGCCTATCTGGCGGCGGGCAAGCTGCGGGTGGAAAAGATGCGCCGCGGCTACGCCTGGCTCGACACCGGCACCCACGAATCGCTGCTCCAGGCGGCGGCTTTCGTGCAGACGATTCAGGCCCGGCAGGGGCTCAAGATTTCCTGTATCGAGGAAATCGCCTACCGGCAGGGCCTCATCGACGCGGCCCAGCTCCAGAAGCTGGCGGAGCCGCTGAAGAAGAACGAATACGGGCAGTACCTGTTGCAGCTCGTGGAAGAAAAGAAATAAACGATAAAATGATACCGCCGGCGTGGGACAGCCCCGCCGCGGGAAGGAGCGAACCGTTTTGGATATTCAGGAGACAAAACTCAAGGGCGTTTACGTCATCACCCCGCAGGTCTTCGGCGACGCCCGGGGCTGGTTCATGGAGAGCTGGTCACAGAAAAAACTCGAAGCCGGCGGCATCCATGTCGATTTCGTGCAGGACAACCAGTCCTTCTCGGCCCAGAAAGGCACGCTGCGGGGCCTGCACTACCAGCTCAACCCCATGTGCCAGGCCAAGCTGCTGCGCTGTACCCGGGGCGAGATTCTCGACGTGGCGGTGGACATCCGCCGCGGCTCGCCGCAGTACGCGCAGTGGGTGGGCGTGAAGCTCTCCGCCGACAACAAGAAGCAGCTCTTCATTCCCCGGGGCTTCGCCCACGGCTTCATCACCCTGACCGACGACGTGGAGGTCCAGTACAAGGCCGACAACTACTACGCCCCGGAATGCGACGGCAACATCCGCTGGAACGACCCGGCCATCGGCGTGGACTGGGGCATGGAGCCGGTCTCGCTGTCCGAAAAGGACAAGAACGCCCCGCTGCTCTCCGAGCGCACCGAGCTGAACTTCGTCTATGAGGAGATGCGCTGATGAAAATCGTTGTGACCGGCGGTGCCGGCTTCATCGGCGGCAACTTCGTCTATTACGAGCTGGCGCACCATCCGGAGGACTTCGTGCTCTGCTACGACGCCCTGACCTACGCCGGCAACCTCGAAACCCTGGCCGAGGCGCAGCAGAACCCGCATTTCAAATTCGTCCGCGGCGACATCGCCGACCGGGCGGCGGTGGAATCGCTGTTTGAACAGGAAAAGCCCGACATCGTGGTGAACTTCGCCGCGGAAAGCCATGTGGACCGCTCCATCGAGCAGCCGGACATCTTCCTGCGCACCAATGTCCTCGGCACCGGCGTCCTGATGGACGCCTGCCGCAAGTACGGCATCACCCGCTACCATCAGGTCTCCACCGACGAGGTTTACGGCGATTTGCCGCTGGACCGGCCCGACCTTTTTTTCACCGAGGACACGCCGCTTCACACTTCCAGTCCCTACTCCGCCTCGAAGGCCTCGGCGGATTTGCTCGTCATGGCCTATCACCGCACCTACAATCTCCCCGCCAGCATATCCCGCTGCTCGAACAACTACGGCCCCTATCACTTCCCGGAAAAGCTCATCCCGCTGATGATCGTGAACGCTCTGGCGGACAAGAAGCTACCGGTGTACGGCGCCGGCGAGAACGTCCGGGACTGGCTCTACGTCGAGGACCACTGCGCCGCCATCGACCTCATCCTGCGGAAAGGCAAGCCCGGCGACGTCTTCAACATCGGCGGCCACAACGAGCGTCGCAACATCGACGTGGTGAAGATCATCCTGAAAGCTCTGGGCAAGCCGGAAAGTCTCATCGAGCACGTCACCGACCGCAAGGGCCACGACCGCCGCTACGCCATCGACCCGGCGAAAATCCAGGCCGCCCTGGGCTGGACGCCGGCGACGAAATTCGAGGACGGCATTCAGCGGACCATTGAATGGTATCTCGCCCATCGCCCCTGGTGGGAACACATCATCAGCGGCGACTATCAGCAATACTACGAGAAAATGTACGGCCACCGCGGGACGCTGTGACCGAAAATTGCATACGAAGGCGCTCCCCGACCACCGGGCCGGGGAGAAAAGCGCCGTTCTGCCATCGTCAGGTCTTCGCAGATGGCAGGACGGCGCTTTTTCAATGGCAAAACGATTACGAAAAACAGATGGAGGAAGATATGTATGGATTGGGTGTATCTTTTCATCGCCGGCGTATGGGAAACCTTTTGGGCGGTAAGCCTGAAATTCTCCCACGGCTTTTCCCGCCCCCTTCCCAGCGTGCTTACCCTGCTGGGCATGGCGGCGAGTTTCGGCTTTTTGTCGCTGGCCCTGAAGGGGCTGCCGCTGGCTACGGCCTACGCCGTTTGGACGGGAATCGGCATGACCGGGACGTTCCTGGTGGGCGTATTCTTTCTCCACGAGACCGCGACGCCGCCCCAATGGGTCTGCGTGGCGATGATTGCCGCCGGCATCACCGGGCTGCGAATCTTGTCCCGCTAATAGGACAGCCCGGCGCTCATAAAGGATGACTATTTTCGACGAGGGATTTTTTCCTTGCGCGGAGGAGTGGCGATGGTATAAAATGAGAAAGAGAAAAACAACAGGCGCGTACCCATTTTTCCGATGCTGCGCCGTAAAAAAGGAGAACCATCATGTGGAAGAAGAAAGCGGCTGCCCTGCTGCTGGCCGGGCTCACGGTCCTTGCTGCCGTCGGTTGCGGCGGCGGAGGAGGCGGCGGCACCAAGAAAGAGGCAACCAACCCGGAGCAGCGCGGTCGACTGGATGTCGTCCAGCAGATCAAGAGTGAGCGCACGGAGGACTTGATTCCCCAAGCGCAAAAGGAAGGCAAGTTGGTGGTTTATTCCATCACCAGCCGCATCTCCAAAGCCGCCGAGGGCTTTGAGAGGAAATACGGCATCAAGGTCGAGACCAGCCGGATGAAGGACTTTGAGCTCATCGACCGCGTCGCTAACGAAGCCCGGGCCAAGACGCCCCGGGCGGACGTCGTCATCTGCCAGGACTCCGGCCGGGTCTGGGGCGACCTTCTGGCCCCCGGCTTCGTGCAGAATTACGTGCCGGCCTCCATGCTGAACGTCGTCCCTCCGGAAGCCCAGCGCCCCATGGTCTTCGCCTATATGAACAAGGTTATCGTCTATAACAACGAGACATTCCCTGACGCGCCGCCCATTACGAACCTCTGGCAGTTCACTGAGCCGGACTGGAAGGGGCGCTTCCTGTTCAAGAGTCCGTTGCAGGAGGGCATCAACGCCGATTTCCTGACGATGCTGACGAAGCCGGACGTCGCTGAGAAGCTGGCCAAGGCTTACGAAGACCGCTACCAGAAGAAACTCGAGCTCACGACGCCAAACGCCGGCTATGAATGGATACGCATGGTATTCTCCAACAGCGTCATGATGGGCTCCAGTGACACTTCAATGATTCAGTCCATCGGCGTCAAAGGGCAGGACATCCGATCCGCCGGGCTCCTGAGCTATTCGAAGATTCGCTACGCCAAGACCAAGAATCTCGCCATCGCCGCCGTGGATAATGCCCAGCCTCTTTCGGGTTTCTATTACCCCGAGTACATGCTGATTGCCAACGGCGCCAAGCATCCGGCAGCGGCCAAGCTCTTCATTGAATACCTGCTGACGGAGGAAGGCTTCCTTCCCTGGCGGCAGGATCTGGGCACCTACTCCGCCAACCCGGCCATCCGCCCGGCAGAGGGGGACCGGCCGCTCTCCGAGTGGGCCAAGGTGTTGATCGGCGACGATCCCCAGTTCATTCATGAGCATCGCAACGAGGTCGAGAGCTTCGTGAAGAAGTATATCTGATGTCTTTGGGGGATTTTTCCCGGTTTTTGTCGGTTTTTTGAAAAAAACGCTTGCATTCTTTCCGCAACCGCGCTATACTATCTCTTGCCGGGCCGGAGCGCCGGGCAAAATGCGGGGGCGTAGCTCAGCTGGGAGAGCGCCTGCATGGCATGCAGGAGGTCAGGGGTTCGATCCCCCTCGTCTCCACCACCGCGAACAAAGCCTTGAGGATGATTCCTCAGGGCTTTTTATTTTTTTGGCAACTCCCTGCGGTATTGAAACTCTGGCCGGAGGTGTGCTATCATAGAGGAAACAGGCCCCGGCGGGGACCATTGTATCATGTAGCAAAAGATGAGGAGGCAGAAAACGATGGACGAGAACAAAGTGATGGAGGAAATGAAACGTCTTTCGGGCACCGAGACGGAGAAGAGTCTCAAGGCGGCCTTTGCCGGCGAGTCCCAGGCCCATGTGAAGTACACCCTGTTCGCGCGGGAAGCGGAAAAGGATCCGAAGATGTCCCGGCAGATCGCTGAAGTCCTCGACGAGACGGCGGCGCAGGAACGGGCCCACGCGAAGATCTGGTTCTGGCTCCTGGGCGACCTGAAGAAGGCGACCGCCGATCACCTGAAGCTGGCGGCAGCGGGCGAGAACGACGAATGGACCAGCATGTACCCCGCCTTCGCCAAAAAGGCCCGGGAAGAGGGCTTTGAGCAGATTGCCTTCCTGTTTGACCGGGTCGCGGAAATCGAGAAACGCCACGAGAAACAGTATCGCCTGCTGCTGGCGAACGTGGAAAACGACAAGCTGTTCAAGCGCGGGGAGAAGCGGCTCTGGATGTGCGGCAACTGCGGCTTCGTGGCCGAGTCGGTGGAGGCGCCGCAGGAGTGTCCCGTCTGCGGCCACCCGCGTTCTTTCTTCGCCGTCCACAGCGAGGACTTCTGATACGACCCAAACAGTCCGCTGGACTGTTTTGCACAGGCTACAGTCGCGCTTGCAACGCGTCTGTAGCCCGCTGGGCGGCCGGCATTCCTCCGGGGAGGACACGGTGCAATGCCCAAACAAAGGAATGAGAACGGTATGAGCAACAACAGAAAACGGATTTTCGGCGCGGCGGTGCTGTTGCCGCTACTCGCGGCGGGCGGCGGGAACGCGCAGGCGGCGCCCTCTTTTTCTCCGACTATGGTTGACGCGGTGACGCGCACTTCCATCGTCGCTACCGATGCCACAGAGAAATCGGGCATCCAGCTCCTGCGCGCCCGCGAAGCCTTGTTTTGGGCGCAGATTTGGGAGCAACTGATGGCGGATCAGGCAAAGCGCCGTCAGCCTCCGGCCGGAGCGTCCGGGGCCGCGTCGCCGGGCAGGCTGCCGGCCGGGGCATCCGGCGCCGCGCCGCCGTCGGCAAAAGGGCGGACGCCCCAGGGATTGCCGCGGCAACAATTCAGCCTCCACGTTGACAACTGCGGCCAGACAAACACCGGTCTCTGGCGCGAGGGGCTGTTCTACACGAACCGCGACCTCACCGGCCGCCGTGACCGCCTGGCCGCGATGTATATGCGTTCGCAGGGGACAAACGGCGCCAGCGTTCTCTACAGCGTGCCGCTGGGCAAAAAAGGCGTCGCTCTCGATCTCACCTACATCAACAGCGTCAGCGAGGTCGTCGGCCCGCTCCGCGCTCTCGGCGTCCACGGTTTCGCCTGGTCCGTGGGGGCCAACCTCCGATTTCCGCTGGCAATCTCGCGGGCCCGCCGGGTGGAAGCCGGGCTCGCCTGGGATTTCTCCCGGCAGAATGTCGATATGGACCACCTGCCGCGCTTCGGTATCCGCGCCCAGGTACTCAAGGCCCGTTACAACCGCTTCACGCCGCATATTTCCTTTGCCCACTACGGCGACAGCAGCCTGCTTTACCATCGCCATGAGGTGACTTTCGGCAATGCCTCCACGCTGGTCCACGGCCACCAGAACTACGCCAAGTACCAGATCAAGGCGTTCTACCATAAGCGGTATGCCCACGGGCAGATGCTGAAGGCGCGTTTCCACGGACAGTTCGTGGGAAAGGAGAACCTGGCCTCACTGGAGCGGTTTTATCTCGGCGGCCTGGCCAGCGTCCGGGGCTACAAGGAAAGCCTCATCAGCGGTGACCACGGTTTTGCCGCCGGCGTCCAGTACCAGGTGCCGGTCTCGAAGGACAGGCGGTTTTCCGCCTTCACGTTCCTTGACTACGGCCGCGTATACGGCGACAGCGCCCCGGCGCGCCAGACGGCGATGCTGGGCACCGGCCTCGGCCTGGCCTACGACACCCGGGACATCCACGCCACGCTGACGTTGGGGCTGCCGCTGGAACGCCACATCGCCGGCGAGCACGTCGGCAGTACAAGGGTCCATTTCATGGTGCACGCTTCGTTTTGACGATTCTTGAAAACGCCGCTGCGGCCGCGATGCCGTAAGCGGCGTTTTTTTTGGGGGGACAATGACCACTTTTTGATTCAGACTTGATTTTAATCCTGACAAATGAGAAAATAAAAGCAAGGAGGAAAGGAGTTGACGACTATGACATACACACTGGCCCTGAGCGCCGCCGATGAGGCACTGCTTGCGGCCCATGCCGCCCGGGAGAACCTCAGTGTGCCCGACTTCATGCTCCGGGCGGCGATGGAAAAAATCGACGCGAAACAGTTCCGCCGGGAATTGCCTGAAACCGCCGCTGAGTCGCAGGATCCTTGCATCGGAATTGCCAAAGGAGAATTCATTGTGCCGGAGGAATTTGACGCGTGGGATGCCGAAGTTTTAGAGATGTTTGGACGTGAGATACGATGAACCTTCTTCTGGATACGCACATCCTGCTCTGGACACTGGCGGATGACAGGAAACTGTCAGCGAAAGCAAGAGCGCTTATCGGCAACAAGGCCAATGTGAAATATTACAGTGTCGTTTCCCTCTGGGAGACGGAAATCAAGCATCTTCTTCACCCGGAGAAAATGCCTCTCGGCGCAAAAGCACTGGCAGCCTATTGTGAGCGGGCGAATATGCGGGAGATTCCGGTTCAGCATCGACATGTGTTTGCGTTGGGCGCATTGAAGCGGGAAGAAAACACGGCGCTTCACAAAGCCCCTTTTGACCGCATCATGCTTTGTCAGGCAATGAGTGAAGATATGTTTTTTCTGACCCATGACAAGATGCTGTCGGAGTATCGGCAGTCTTTTGTCCTGTTGGTTTAGGGCGCAGAATGGGAATATGGCCTAAAACGAAAGGACAGGAAGGCGAATGCCGGGCCTGCCGCTGGAACGCCACATCGCCGGCGAGCGCGTCGGCAGTACAAGGGTCCATTTCATGGTGCACGCTTCTTTCTGATGATTATCGAAACGCCGCTGCGGCCGCGATGCCGTGAGCGGCGTTTTTCCTTTGACTCCGGTCATGGTCCACCGGAGCGGCCTGGAACTATAATTAGATAATTGGTTACAAGCAGAAAACGGTTATATGAATTCTTGCCTACGGAATCATGGCCGGAAGGGATGCAACGAAACGCGTTGGACAAAAATCGAAATACAAATTTTTTACTCCGAAGAAAAGACGAGGACGGTTTCATCTATGTATCACAAGCGTTTTCGGAATTGCGGCCAACCCGAATGGGGGCGATTTTGACAACCATCGGCGTGACGGAAGGAGGGGGTGAAATTCTCTCCCCTCTCTTTTCTTTTCCCCCCGTTTCCGCTATAATAGGGGAAAACAGGGCCCGGGGACAATCCCGGGCCGACCCCACAGGAGGCAGAGAAAGTGAACAAGAAAGCGGAGCGTTTTCAGGCGTTTCTCGACGAGAAGGAGATCAAGAACGCCTTCCAGATGGAAGAGACAAACGACAAGTGGGACACGGTGATTTTCCGTTCCCAGATCGACATCAACAGCAACAAGCTGCCGACGATGCTGCTCTTTGATACCAGCGTGTACGGGCTCATGCGGGTGCTCATCGCTCCCAAGCTGCCGTCGGAGGAGAATGAGGCGGCGGTGCTGAAGCTCATCAACGGCTACAACAAGCGGCTCAAGGCGTTCAAGTATTATGTGGACGACGACGGGGCACTGCTGATGGACGTCTGCCTGCTGGCCCCGGAGACCGAGGACCCCGGTCCGATGGTGTACGCCATGTATGACGTCATCATCCAGCACCTCACCGAGTGCTACAAGGACATCATGCGCTCTGTCTGGGGCTGACAGCGCCCGGCAGCGGCGTTTCCTATCGTCGGTTCCCGGCCACGGCCGGCGGCCGCGGAGGTTGGCGGGGGAATCCGTACCGGGTTTTCCGTTCCGCCTCGCTATAATTCGTTCATTTTTTCGCAAAATGGGGTTAACAAATAGTATTCCCTATGGTAGAATAGTCTCGGTGGAATATAACTACAGAGAGGATGGGAGACTATGCATCTACGACAAAAAGCGGTTCTTGGATTCAATCTCATGCTGCTCATCGCCTGCCTTCTGGTAGGCTTCATCAGCTACCGGAACGCCAATGAGGGGTTTGATACGGCGCTGGGCATGAAGGCCCGGCACGATCTGGACCAGGTCATGGCGATCCTGGACGCCCGTTTCCCGGGCCCGTGGGCCATCAAGGACGGGGCCATCTTCAAGGGGTCGGAGAAGATTGAGGGCAACATGAAGCTCATGGACGAGCTGGGGCCCATCTGCGGCAACAATATCACGGTATTCAACGGCGATACCCGCGTGGCGACGACCTTCAAGGACGACAGCGGCAAGCGGCCGGTGGGCACGAAGGCCTCGGCCGAGATCATCGAGAAAGTGCTGAAGGGCGGCCAGACATTCACCGGCCACGCCAACGTCCTCGGCAATAATTACCTCTGCGGCTACAAGCCCATCAAGGACGGCTCGGGCAAGAACATCGGCATGCTGTTCATGGGCATCCCGACGGCGGACATCGAGGGCGTGCAGAAGTCCTTCATCACCGGTAATGTTATCGCCATCATCATCCTGCTCGTCATCATCGGCGCCATCGCCTGGGTGGTCATCGGCCGGACCATCTCGCCGCTGGAGATCGTGGCCCATGCGCTGGACGGGATTTCCCACGGCGACCTCACCGGCAACGAGCTTCATGTCCATACCACCGACGAGATCGGCCAGATGTCGGATTGCTGCAATAACGTGCTGATGCAGCTCAAGGCGCTGATGGGCGACGTCTCCGACTCCGCCCAGCAGGTGGCGGCGTCGAGCCAGGAGCTCACCGCCAGCGCCACCGAGGCGGCAAGGACGGTCCAGCACGTGGCCGACAATACCATCAAGGTCGCCGAGGGACTCAACGAGCAGAACACCCATCTCGACGATGTGGCGGCGCAGACGGAGAACATGAATACCCAGATGGCGGCCCTCTACGAGGTCGCTCAGGCCATGAAGCAGGCGGCCAACGAGAGCCAGCAGGGCGCCGAGAAGGGCCGCGTGGCCGTGGACGAGGCCAACCGTTCCATGGGAACGATGGCCGGCCAGATGGAGGAAGCCTCGAAGGTGGTCAGCACCCTCGGCGACCGGTCGAAGGAAATCGGCCAGATCGTCGATGCCATTTCCAACATCGCCGGGCAGACGAACCTGCTGGCGCTGAACGCCGCCATCGAGGCCGCCCGGGCCGGCGAGGCGGGCCGCGGCTTCGCTGTCGTCGCCGAGGAAGTCCGCAAGCTGGCCGAGCAGTCCGGCGAAGCGGCGCAGAACATCGCCTCCCTGATCGGCGGCATCCAGCACGATACCGAGGAAGCGGTCACGGCCATGCAGCGGAGCAACGAGTCGGTGCAGACGAGCTCCCAGGTGGTGAATCAGGCAGGTACGGCCTTCGCCCACATCGTGGAGCAGGTCAACAACCTGAACGAGCATATCCAGTCTTCCCTCGACAAGATCAACCAGACGAACCAGAGCAGTCAGGAAGTCCTGCGGGCGGTGAAGCGGATTCAGGAAGTGGGCGCTTCCATGAGCAACGACGCCCAGACGGTTTCCGCCGCCACCGAGGAGCAGGCGTCGGTGATGCACGAGATGTCCGAGGCCAGCCACTCCCTGGCGGATATGGCCCAGTTGCTCCAGAACAATCTGGCGAAGTTCAAGCTGTAATCCGTTCCATTTCCACGTATTCCACGGGCCGTTGCCGTCAAAGGCAGCGGCCCTTTTCTCTGCCCGGGAACAGGGCTTTCGCCGACCGGGAGAAAATCGCGGCGAAGCGCGAAGGGACTTGTTCGGTGTTTCCCTTGCTTTTCCCGCCGGTTTCCCGTATAATCATAGTCAATGGATAACGGTTTTTCCAAAAACGTCCGGCCGCGTCCGGGGAAAGGGTGATGACAGGATGGAGGAGAAATTGAAGCTGTACGGGTTCAACAACCTGACGAAATCGCTGAGCTTCAATATCTATGATATTTGTTACGCCAAGACGCAGCGGGAGCAGCAGGACTATATAAAGTACATTGACTCCCAGTACAATTCGGAGCGCCTGACGAAGATCCTTTCGCGGGTCACGGAGATGATCGGCGCCAAGATCCTGAACATCGCCAAGCAGGACTACGATCCCCAGGGCGCCAGCGTGACGCTGCTGGTGGCCGAGGAATCGGCGGCGGCGAAGGGCACGAAGCTGCCCCGGCCCATGGGCGACGCGGTGGTGGCCCATCTCGACAAGAGCCATGTGACGGTGCACACCTATCCCGAGTACCATCCCGACACCAGCATCGCCACGTTCCGGGTGGACATCGACGTGGCCACCTGCGGCGAGATCACGCCGCTGAAAACGCTGGACTACCTGATCAGCAACTTCGATTCCGACATCATCACCATGGACTACCGCGTCCGGGGGTTCACCCGGGACATCACCGGCAAGAAGCTCTTCATGGACCACAGGATGACGTCGATCCAGGACTTCATCAAGCCGGAGACGCTGGACATCTACGACGCCGTGGACATCAATATCTATCAGGCGAATCTTTTCCATACGCGGATGCTCATCAAGGAATTGGACCTCAAGAATTATCTGTTCAACACCGACATCTACGAGATTCCGCCAAAGACGCGGCTGGCCATCAACGACAGCCTGCGCCGGGAGATGATCGAGATCTTCAGCGGGCAGAATGTGTTCTGAGGGAGCGGGTACGATTTCCAAAGCATTTCGCATTGCGAAGGCTGAACACAGAACGGGAATCTCTATTTAGCAAATGGGGAGAGACCGAATGGCTACCACCTACGCGAGAGAAGCAATCAAGACGATGAAGTCCCAGAACAAGTCAACAAGGGACCGAATTAAGCAAGCCATAGACAAACTGCCGGAGGGGGACATTGTACCACTCCGAGGACTGGAGAACGTTTATCGCTTGAAAGTAGGCGTCTGGCGGGTTGTCTTTGAAAAGATAGGCGATGACATAGTGATTCACCGCGTAAGACCGCGTGGACAAGCATACAAGAGAAAAGGAGGGGCTATCATATGACAGCAGCAGCAATCAAAACAAGGTTACATGCTCTTATAGAGGATATCCCTGACTATAATCTGGAACCATTACTCGAAGTCATAGAGGAACAATACATCCAGGACGACATACCAACACGAGCGGACCTGGAAGCCATCCGGAAAGGGCGCGAAGAATATGAAAGAGGCGAAACTTTGCGGTATGAGGACATAGATTGGGATACCTGAAAAACGGAAACAGTTCCTACAGATTTCTGCCATCATTTAGCGACATGAGGAGGCCACAGGGCAGGGAATGACGATGTACGGGCAGGACAGCGCCCCGGTGCTGGAGGCGCTGGAAAAAATGAAACGGCAGCGGCTGGTGCCCTTTGATGTGCCGGGGCACAAGCGCGGCCGGGGGAACCCGGAGCTACGGGATTTTCTGGGAGAGAAGTGTCTCGACGTCGATGTGAACTCGATGAAGATGCTCGACAATCTCTGCCACCCGGTTTCGGTCATTCGTGAGGCGGAGCGGCTGGCGGCGGAGGCTTTCGGCGCCGCCCACGCTTTTTTTATGGTCGGGGGCACGACGTCGGCGGTGCAGGCGATGGTGCTGACGGCCTGCAAGCGCGGCGACAAGATCATCCTGCCGCGCAACGTCCACCGCAGTGTCATCAACGCCATGATCCTCTGCGGGGCGTTGCCGGTCTATGTGAACCCGGAAATGGACAAGACGCTGGGCATTTCGCTGGGCATGAAACCCGATGAGGTGGCCCGGGCCATCCGGGAGAACCCGGACGCCAGGGCGGTTTTTGTCAACAATCCCACTTACTACGGCATCTGCTCCGACATCCGGGCCATTGCCGATATGGCGCACCGCCACGGGATGCTGCTCCTGGCCGACGAGGCCCACGGCACCCATTTCTATTTCCACGACGGGTTGCCCACGGCGGCGATGGCGGCGGGGGCGGACATGGCGGCCTGCTCCATGCACAAGTCCGGCGGCTCACTGACGCAGAGCTCGCTGCTTCTCTTGGGTGACCGCGTTTCCGAGGGCTACGTCCACCAGATCGTGAACCTCACCCAGACCACCAGCGCCTCTTATCTGCTGATGGTGAGCCTCGACATCTCGCGGCGCAGTCTGGCGCTGCATGGCCGGGAGATTTTCGAGAAGGTCATCGGCCTCGTCGGCTACGCCCGGGACGAGATCAACGCCATCGGCGACTACTACGCCTACAGCCGGGAGCTGGTGGACGGCGGCGCCATCGCCGACTTCGACGTGACGAAGCTCTCCATTTTCACCCGGCCGGTGGGATTGGCCGGCATCGAGGTCTATGACCTGCTGCGGGACGAGTACGACATCCAGACGGAGTTCGGCGACATCGCCAACCTTTTGGCCTATGTTTCCGTCGGCGACCGGCCCAAGGACATCGAGCGGCTGGTGGCGGCGCTGTCGGAGATCCGCCGCAACTACCGCAAGGACCGTTCCGGCATGCTGGAGGCGGAGTACATCAATCCCCGGGTTATCTGCGGCCCCCAGGAGGCGTTTTACGCGCCGAAGCGGTCGCTGCCGCTGGCGGAGACGGCGGGGCAGGTCGTCAGCGAGTTCGTCATGTGCTACCCGCCGGGCATCCCGATTCTGGCACCGGGCGAGCTCATCACGCCGGAAATCCTCGAATACATCCGCTACGCCAAGAAGAAGGGCTGCTCCATGACCGGTCCCGAGGACATGGACATCGAGCGGCTGAACGTGATGGAAGGGAGAGACTGACGCATCATGGACCTTTGGTTTACGGAAAATCACACGCGGAATGTCCGCTTCTCCATGAAGGTGGACCGGCAGCTTTACAGCGGCCGGTCGGAGTTCCAGCGCATCGACGTCTTTGATTCGCTGGAGTTCGGCCGGGTGCTGGTGCTGGACGGCTATACGATGCTGACGGAAAAGGACGAATTCATGTACCATGAGATGATCGTCCACGTCCCCCTCTGCGCCCATCCGGCGGCGAAAAGCGTTCTGGTCATCGGCGGCGGCGACGGCGGCACGGTGCGGGAGCTCACGCGCTATCCGGGCGTCGAACGCATCGACCTGGTGGAAATCGACGAGGAAGTCGTGGAGGTCTGCAAAAAGTACCTGCCCCAGACGGCCTCGAAGCTCGACGACGCCAGAGTCCGCACCCATTTCGAGGACGGGCTGAAATACATCCGTCACCACGAGGCGGAATACGACGTCATCATCGTGGATTCCACCGATCCCTTTGGCCCCGGCGAGGGGCTGTTCACCCGGGAATTCTACGGCAACTGCTTCCGGGCGCTGAAGGACGACGGCATCATGGTGAACCAGCATGAGAGCCCCTTCTACGACGACAGCGCCCAGGCGATGCAGCGGGCCCACGCGCGCATCGTCCATTCCTTCCCGCTGGCCAGAGTCTATCAGGTGCATATTCCCACCTATCCCTCCGGCCACTGGCTCTTCGGCTTCGCCTCGAAGAAGTACCACCCAGTCAAGGGCGTGGACTGGGACCGCTGGGAAGCCCTGCGCATCCCCACGCGCTACTACAACACAAAGCTCCACGCTGCCTCCTTCGCCCTGCCAACTTACGTCGAGGCTATGCTGCGGGAGGGCGAGTAAAGGAAAAGGAGACGACTATGGAGAAAAATATCGAGACGTTCCTCGGCTGCGGGGCCGAGTATAAGGACGCGCGCATTGTGCTCTACGGAGCGCCTTTCGACTCGACGACCTCGTACCGGCCGGGGACGCGGTTCGCCAGCCGTGCCATGCGGGCCGAGTCCTACGGGCTGGAGACATACAGCCCCTATCAGGATCTGGATTTGGAGGACGCGCAGGTCTTTGACGGTGGCGATCTGGAGCTCTGCTTCGGCGATGCAGGGCGGGCGCTGGCGGATATCCGCGCCTTTGCCGCCGAAGTGCTGGCCGACTGCAAGCTGCCGTTTCTCATCGGCGGCGAACATCTGGTGACGCTGCCGGCCATCGAGGCGGCGGCGGAGAAGTACCCGGACCTCGGCGTCATCCACTTCGACGCCCATACGGATTTGCGGGACGACTATCTGGGGGCGCGGCTTTCCCACGCCACCGTCATCCGCCGCGTCTGGGACATCGTCGGCGACGGCCGCATCTTCCAGTTCGGCATCCGCAGCGGCGAGCGGGCGGAGTTCCTTTGGGCGAAGGCGCATACCAGCCTGCGGAAATTCGATTTCGCCGGGCTGGAGCAGGCCATTGCGGCGCTGAAGGGCCGGCCGGTGTATTTCACCATCGACCTCGATGTGCTCGACCCGTCCTGTTTCCCGGGCACCGGGACGCCGGAAGCCGGCGGTGTGACGTTCCGGGAGCTCCTCGCGGCGGCGCTGGCCGTCATCGGCGGCTGTCAGATCGTCGGCTGCGACCTGGTGGAGCTCTCGCCACCGCTGGATACCAGCGGCGCGTCCACGGCCACGGCGCTGAAACTGCTGCGGGAGATGCTGCTGGCGCTGGAAAAGCCGTTCATTGCGCCGGAAATGGTTTGAGAGATTATACTGCGGAGAGAATGCGGTATGCAGAATTTTGAATCGTCCTCTATGCAAAAGAAGACGGAACGAAGCCTGTACGCGATTTCATTAAGAGTCTGGACGAAAAGATGCAGGCTAAAATTGTCCATGTGGTCAATTTGATAGCGGAAAAAGGGACACATCTTCGAGAACCATATTCCAAGCATTTGGAGGATGGTATTTTCGAACTTCGTGCTAAAGTCGGATCGGATATTTCTCGTGTATTGTATTTTTTCGTCGTCGGAAGGAAAATCGTTCTCACCAATGGTTTCGTCAAAAAGACACAGCAAACACCACCAAATGAAATCGAGCGGGCAAAAGCGTATCGTACTGATTATATGAACCGAAAGGAGATGGAGCAGTATGATTGAGGAGAAATTTGATGATTTGGTCAAGGATTTGATGCAAAACCCCCGTTTCAGGGAAGAATACGATGCTATGAAACCGGAATTTGAGGCCGTTCGCGCTGAGATGGAGACGCCGAAAGAGGGGCGAAGCGATGTAGCCATCGTTCATGCTCGCAAGGCGATTCCCCGCGCTGTTCCCGCAACCCAATGATAAGCAAATAAGCCGGAACTGAAATTGGTCTGATAAAGGGAAAAGAATCCCGCAACGGTTGAAAACTCAATGTATTTGGAATAGGGAGGAATCATTCATGGGAAAAGCGTTGATTATCGGGGCCGGCGGGGTGGCCAGCGTTGCCATCCATAAATGCTGTCAGAACAGCGACGCCTTTGAGGCAATCTGCATCGCCAGCCGCACGAAGTCGAAATGCGACGCACTGAAGGCGAAGCTGGACGGCGGTAAGACGAAGATCACCACGGCGCAGGTGGACGCCGACAACGTGGACGAGCTCGTGGCCCTCATCGAGCGGGAAAAGCCCGATGTGGTGCTGAACCTTGCCCTGCCGTACCAGGATCTCACCATCATGGACGCCTGCCTCAAAACGCGGGTGCATTACGTCGATACCGCCAACTACGAGCCGCCCGATACGGCGCATTTCGAGTACAAGTGGCAGTGGGCTTACCGCGACCGCTTCCGGGAGGCCGGCATCACGGCGCTTTTGGGCAGCGGCTTCGACCCCGGCGTCACCGGCGTTTTCTCCGCCTATGCCCTGAAGTACGAATTCGACGAAATCAACTAC
>JAFSWT010000162.1 GCA_017444395.1 Schwartzia sp. (in: firmicutes)
TAGCGCATTTCAAGGAAGTCAAGGCCGCCGGCGGCAAGTGGTGCGACTGCCCCGCCTGCAAAGCGGGCCGGGCGATTTTGGACAACAAGGAACTGATTCTGTAATCAAAAGGAGACAATACATCATGCCCATGGTGAAAGATTATCTGGAAAACAAATTCAAGCACGGCATCGAGGCGGGGAAGCTGCAATACGGCGTGGGTATGGAAACCACGTCGGCGGACGTGGCGGAAATTTTGGCGACCTCCGGCTACGACTGGCTGTTCATCGACGGCGAGCACGGCCCCCATACGGTGCAGACGATTCTCGAAGCGGCGCGGGCCATCGCGCCCTATGACATGACGCCAGTGGTGCGGATCCCGGAGGCTGGCACGGGCATCATCAAGCAGATTCTCGACAGCGGCATCCAAAACATCATCATCCCGAAGGTGGAGACAGGCGAGGAAACCGAAAATATTATGTATTGGGCTTCCTACGCGCCGCGCGGCAATCGCGGCTTCGGGGCGACGGCGGTCCGGGCGGGACGCTTCGGGCGATGCGCCGATTACCTCGACCGCAACGTGGACGAGATTTGCATTTTGCCCCAAATCGAGAGTGTGCGCGGCATGGAAAATTTGGAGGCCATCACGAAGACGCCCGGCGTCGGCGCGATTTTCCTCGGCCCCATCGACCTCGCCGTGGATATGGGCCACGGCATCGACATTTTCCACCCCGAGGTGGCGGAGGCCATGGACGAAATGATCAAACGCATCAAGGCGCTGGGCAAGCCCGTGGGCACCATCGCCGTCACGCCGGAACAGGCGAAGCACTTCGCCGACCTCGGCGTGAGCTTCCTCGGCCTCGGCGCGGACACGGCGTTCCTCACCCAGGCGGCGGACAACGCGCTGGCGACGTTCAAGAAAAGCATTGAAGGATAGGAGCGAGACAACATGATTTCGGCAGATGTAAAAAAGGTATTTGAGGAAAACCCGTGGTTTTTGGCCACCTGCGGCGACGAGCCGAACGTGGTGCCCGTGGGCTTCAAGTGCATTACCGAGGACGGGAAATTCGCCGTCGGCGCGGTGCTCCTCGACACGACGCTGGAAAACCTGAAGAAGAACCCGAAAATCGCCATCGCGGCGGCAAACCCGGCCTCGACGGAGTCGTACCAAGTCAAGGGCGAGGCGGCGCTTTTGACGGAGGGCGCGGTCTATGACAAGTTCGCGAAGATGGCGGAGGAAATGTTCAAGGGCGCGCATCCCGTGAAATGCGCCATCGTCGTGACGCCCGAGAAGCTGATCGTCGCCACGCCCAACGCCCACAACCGGGAAGAGCTGTCGATGTGACGCCGAAGCTGCGGACAGCGCAAGGAAAGAAAAAATTTTGCAAGTTTGAAAGGCAAGGTGTTTACCCCATGACAGACGAAGAAATCATCCGCGCGTTCCATGTGATGTGGGACGGCTTCCCCGAGCCGATCATGATGATCAAGAAGAGCCGGGAAATCGTCGCCGCGAACCCGAAAGCCGAAGCACTGGGCATCAAGGTCGGGACGAAGTGCTCGTCCTACGGCAAGCCGGAGCAGCACAAGGGCTGCCGCGCCAACGAAGCGGCGGACGAGAAGAAGACCATCGCCATCACCTACAAAGGCCCCTTCGGCAAGGACGCCTACGGCTATTGGATCCCGCTGCCGGAAAAGCCGGAGTGGATGCTCCATTTCAGCATCGGCATCACGATGGAATACGAGGAAGCGAAGAACGTGACCATCGACAAAAACATCACAAAGGACATAGCGGGCAACTAAATGGCAAACGAAAGCGAACAACCAAACCTCTCGGCACAGAGCCGGGACAAGATCATCATCCGCACCAGCGTCATCGGCATCCTTGCCAACGTGCTGCTGGCGGCGGCGAAGGCCGCCATCGGCATGGCGGCGAACTCCATCGCGGTAATCCTTGACGCCGTGAACAACCTTTCCGATGCCATGTCGTCGGTCATCACCATCCTCGGCGCGAAGCTGGCGGGCAAGGCCCCGGACAAGGAGCACCCGCTGGGCTACGGGCGCGTGGAGTACCTGAGCGCGATGATCGTCTCCGGCCTCGTGCTCTATGCCGGCATCACCTCCGCCGTGGAATCGGTGAAGAAAATCGTAAGCCCGGAAACGGCGGACTATGATACGACGGGGCTCGTCGTCATCGCCGTCGCCATCGTCGTGAAAATCGTCCTGGGACGGTACGTCAAGGCGCAGGGCGAGAAGGCGAACTCCGGGGCGCTCATCGCCTCCGGCGCGGACGCCTCCTTCGACGCGATCCTGTCGCTTTCCGTCCTCGCCTCGGCGCTCGTCTTCATCTATACGGGCGTCTCCCTCGAAGCCTATGTGGGCGCCGTCATTTCCGGCTTCATCATCAAGTCGGGCATCGACATGATGAAGGAGACGCTTGACGACATCCTCGGCGTGCGCATGGACAGGGAGCTGTCGCGGCAAATCAAGAGCCTCCTCGCCGAGGAGCCGGAGGTGCGCGGCGCCTACGACCTCGTCCTGCACAACTACGGGCCGGATACGAACCTCGGCTCCGTGCATCTGGAGCTGCCGGACACCATGACGGTCAAGGAGGTCGATGCCCTGACCCGCCGGGTGGAGCGGAAGGTCATGGACGCGACCGGCGTCTTTCTCGTCGGCGTCGGCGTCTATTCGCACAACACGGGGGACGGCGAGGCCGCGGACATGCAAAAGAAGGTGCGGGAGATCGTCATGGCGCACGACTGGGCGCTGCAATTCCACGGCTTTTATGTGGATACGGAGCGAAAGACCCTGCGTTGCGACGTGGTCATGAGCTTTGACATCGACCGCGGCGAAGGCGTGCGCGTGCTCACCGAAAAAATCCGCGTGGCCTATCCCGGCTACGCCGTCCACGTCGCGCCGGACGTGGACATTTCCGATTGAGAAATGCGAATCCATATAGGAAACAAAAAGGGCTCTATAATAAATGTTGTGGTGTGGCAAAAATGTCAGCCGCAACATTTATTTTTTTGCACAACAAAAAGACATGGAAATTTCTGCTACAATGAAGTCGCTACCCAGCACTGAAAGGAGAAATCACCATGTCCATCGAGA
>JAFSWT010000163.1 GCA_017444395.1 Schwartzia sp. (in: firmicutes)
CATGGGAACGTAGTAGAGCGCCTTGCTGCGGATGCCGTTGTACTCGCTGACGATCTCGGTATAGCTCGTGCCGTGGCGGCATTCGGTTTTATATTCGTCCAGGGGCTTGGCCACCGGCTTCCAGCTGGCGGACCAGAAATCGCCGGTCTCTTCGTCGCGCAGGTAAATATACCGGCCCGGCTCGTCGAACTGGTTGAAGATGTAGCGGAGAATCCGCCCGGCGGCGCCGCTCTTCACAAAGCTGTATCCGCCGGCGTTCACTGTCACGATGGCGCCGTATTCCGGCGATCCGAGATAGTTGGCCCAGGGGCCGGGCGTGTTGGGATTGGTGATCACATACTCGCGCGCTTTCTCGTCAAAATAGCCGTAGTTCATCCTTGTTCCTCCCGTATTTCATCCTTGTTTTTATGGTTTTTCTTCCTTAAACCAGCGCGATCCTCTCCCCGCGCCATATCAAGTCGTATCTTATCACAGCCGGCGTGTTCACGCAATACAAAACCGCCCGGATTGCTTGACGAAAAAAGGCGGGATTGTTATCATTCTCCCAGATCAGCGAAAGGCAGGGATATCCGATGGCATACCGTATCGAACACGATTCCATGGGCGAGATGAAAGTGGACTCCACCCGTTACTGGGGGGCGCAGACCGAGCGCAGCCGCCTCAACTTCCCCATCGGCGCCGGCCGGGAAACCATGCCGGAGGAAATCATCCGCGCCTTCGCGGTCCTCAAGAAGGCCGCCGCCCTCGCCAATTGCCGTCTCAAGCCGGACAGGATGACCGCGGAGAAGTGCAGCCTGATCTGCCGCGCCGCCGACGAGGTGCTTTCCGGCAGCCTGGACGGTCATTTCCCCCTCGTCGTCTGGCAGACCGGTTCCGGCACCCAGAGCAATATGAATATGAACGAAGTGCTCGCCAACCGCGGAAACGAACTGGCGGGCAGGAAGCTCCTGCATCCCAACGACGACGTGAACATGAGCCAGTCCTCCAACGACACCTTTCCCACCGCCATGCACATTGCCGCCGTGCAGGCCATCAGCCGCGTGCTGGACTCCGCCGGGAAACTGGCGGCTGAGTTCGTCCGCCTGGAAAAGGAAAACGAAGGAATCCTCAAGTGCGGCAGGACCCACCTGCAGGACGCGACGCCGATCCTCTTCTCCCAGGAAATTTCCGGCTGGCACGCCAGCCTGATGAAGGACGTCGAGATGATCAGCCTGGCCATGGTCCCGCTGACGCAGCTCGCGCTGGGCGGCACGGCCGTGGGCACCGGCCTCAACGCGCCGGAAGGCTTCGACGTCCTCGCGGCCGAAAATATCGCGGATGCGACCGGGTTCCCCTTCCGCACCGCCGAAAACAAGTTCCACGCGCTGACTTCCAAAGACGAGATGGTTTTTGCCCACGGCGCGCTCAAAGCCCTCGCGGCGGACCTGATGAAGATCGCTAACGACGTCCGCTGGCTGGCCAGCGGGCCGCGCCTCGGCCTCGGGGAGATCACGATTCCGGAGAACGAACCCGGTTCCTCGATCATGCCGGGCAAGGTCAACCCCACCCAGTGCGAACAGGTCACCATGGTGGCCGCCCAGGTCCTCGGCAACGACGTGACCGTGGGTATTGCCGCCAGCCAGGGCAATTTTGAGCTCAACGTCTTCATGCCGGTATGCGCGTTCAATTTCCTGCAGAGCGCCCGCCTCCTGGCCGAGTCCATGGATTCCTTCCGGGAACGCTGCGTAGCCGGCATCCGTCCCAACCGGGAGAAAATGGCGGAAAACGTTTCACGCTCCCTGATGCTGGTCACCGCCCTGTCCCCGGCCATCGGCTATGAGAAGGCGGCGAAAACCGCGCAGAAGGCCCACCGGGAAGGCACCGACCTGAAAACCGCCTGTGTCTCCCTCGGCTACCTGACCGCGGAAGAATTCGACGCCTGCTTCCATCCGGAGCGGATGGTCTGATCCTTCCCGTTTCCGCGCTGCATAAACCGCCCGTTTTATGCACCAAATCATGCATATATGCATATGTTTATGCAATTCATACGCCTGGCATCGTTTTCATGGTTTTCCTCTGTATTCTATATAAATTCTTTATCTTTGCTATTGACAAGCCGTTTTTACGGGTGTATATTGCATGCATATTCATGCAAAGGAGGATTCCCCAATGAACAAAGCGGATATCAAAAAGGTTGTCCTCGCCTATTCCGGCGGTCTGGATACATCCATCATCATCCCCTGGCTGAAGGAGAACTACAACAATCCCGAGATCATCGCCGTCTCCGGCGACGTCGGGCAGGGCACGGAGCTGGACGGCCTCGAGGAAAAGGCCCTCAAAACCGGCGCGAGCAAGCTCTACGTCCTGGACCTGAAGGATGAATACGTGGATGAGTACATCATCCCCACCATGACAGCCGGCGCCGTATACGAAGACTACCTCCTCGGCACCAGCCACGCCCGTCCCTGCATCGCCAAGGGCCTCGTGGAAATCGCGAAAAAGGAAGGGGCCGACGCGATCTGCCACGGCTGCACCGGCAAGGGCAACGACCAGGTCCGCTTTGAACTGGCCGTGAAGCACTTCGCTCCCGAAATGCCCATCATCGCCCCCTGGCGGGAGTGGAGCATCCAGAGCCGGGATGAGGAGATCGACTACGCCGAGGCGCACAACATTCCCCTGAAGATCACGCGGGAGA
>JAFSWT010000019.1 GCA_017444395.1 Schwartzia sp. (in: firmicutes)
AGGGCACAGACGGTTTCCCGTGAAGAAATCCGTTGCGCCGCCGTTCTCGTTTGACAAGTACTTGACATGGTTTTCCGCGTGGGAAGCTTCTGTGAAGCTACACAAGGAGGGCGGTTGCAAGAGGGATTTGTGCCAAAGATGCATTTTCCTTTTCTGCCGCCGTCTTGGCCAAATCGCCGCGACTCTCGCCGGCTGACATTCCGTCATGGCATCTTTTGCCACCCGCGTCAGCGGCCGGCCAGTTGCGGCGCGTTGTCCCGCCGCAGCACCGGCACCTGGAGGCGCTGGCCAACCCGGATTGCTCCGTCCGCCCCCAGACCGTTGATCTCGATGATGGCTGCTGCCAATCGGGAGGCCTGGCCCTCGTCTGTCGTATAGCGGGCAGCGATACCCCAGACTGTATCCCGGCGCGCCACTGTCACGGTATCGAACGTCGCGCTTCTCAGATAGTTGTTGTCCAGTCCCAGCGGCGGCAACGCCGCCAACAGGGCCGCGACCAAAGTGATTCCCAGCAGCTTTTTCATCATCAACATCTCCTTCGTGTCTGAAATAGCAAACAAGTTTTCTCGGAACTTTTGTTTGAAACAATGGTATCACAGAACAAGAGTTTGCGCAATAGGTTAGAACAAATTTTCCTGGAACGTTTTATCGAAAATTCTTTTCCCGGCAAAGGCGCCACCGGCGGCAAGATTTCACAAAAACAATTGATTCCTGCCCCGGCTGTGCTACAATATATATATTGAAAGGAGGGGCCCTCATGGTCGTTCACGGAGCCGTCATCATCGAGCAGGGCGTCACTTTCGCCATCGTCGTCGTGAAGCCCAGCGTGACGCAATACACCGCCCGCATCACCGCCTTCCGGCAGGAAATGTCCTACTATTTCCCCAATATGCCGATCATCCTGATGAGCCAGGACGCCGGCGGTACGCCGCATTATTACGGTCGCAAGGACATCGTGGACTTCCTGAAGTCCGTACGTCTCGACCAGATTCCCTGGAAAACATACCATATATATTAGGAAGCGAAAACAAGCACCAACGACAAGGGAGGTTTTTTTCATGGCAATCCTGGGAGCATTCGCGGTCCCGCACCCGCCCCTCATCGTGCCGGAAATCGGCCGCGGTGAGGAGAGGAAAATCCAGGCGACGATTGACGCCTACCGTGAGGCCATGCGTCGGGCGGCGGCGCTGAAGCCCGAAACCGTGGTGGTGACGAGCCCCCACGCGACGATGTACGCCGACTATTTCCACGTCTCGCCGGGAGACAGCGCCGAGGGTGACTTCGGTGGCTTCCGCGCCCCTGATGTGAAGTTCTCTGTCGCCTATGACACCGATTTCGTCAAAGTACTGTCGTCCGAGTGCCAGAAAGCCGGCGTCCCCGGCGGCACCCTGGCCCCGCGGGAGCCGCGCCTCGACCACGGCACCATGGTCCCCCTCCACTTCCTGCAACAGTTCGCCACCAGCTTCAAGCTGGTGCGCATCGGTCTGTCGGGGCTGTCGCCGCTGATGCACTACCGTTTCGGCCAGTGCATCGCTCAGGCGGCAAACCTGTTGGGGCGCCGCGTTGTCCATATCGCCTCCGGCGATCTCTCCCACAAGCTCCTGGCCGAAGGCCCTTACGGCTTCGCCAAGGAGGGCCCCGTCTTTGACGCCGAGTGTATGGCGGCACTGGGAGACGGCGACTTCCTGCGGCTCCTGTCCATCGACAGCGCCCTGTCAGAGGGTGCCGCCGAGTGTGGCCTGCGCTCTTTCTGGATCATGGCCGGGGCGCTGGACCGCCGCGAGGTCCGGGCGGAGCGTCTCTCCTATGAAGGCCCCTTCGGCGTCGGCTATGGCGTCGCCGCCTTCGCACCGGGTGACCGGGACAACGGCCGGAACTTCGACGAGCAGTTCGAGGCGGCGCGGAAAGAAAAGCTGGCGGCCCGCAAAGCCGCCGAGGACCCCTATGTGCAGTGGGCTCGGCGGAGCCTCGAGTCCTTCGTGCGTTCCGGGGCACGTCAGCCGTTGCCGGAAGATGCCCCGGCGGAGCTGTTGCAACAGAAAGCCGGCGCCTTCGTCTCGCTGAAAAAAGACGGCCAGCTCCGGGGCTGCATCGGCACCTTCCTGCCGGTCAC
>JAFSWT010000020.1 GCA_017444395.1 Schwartzia sp. (in: firmicutes)
TCCCCGACTCGGCCTGTAACAGATATTCCTCCCATTTTTTCGTGCTTTGGACCTATGAATTTCCCCGGGCTGTAATAGTAGTTTCCACTGTCCATTTCCGTGCTTCGTAAGTGGAATTTAAGTTTACAGTTCAGCAAAAAAAGGACGCGCCTCATCACGGAGGACGCGTCCATTTTTTGATGGGGAATCAAACTTCGCCAGCGCCCTGCCTTTGGCGGTTGCCGGCGGCCAGGAGGGTTTTCTTCAACTGGTCCTCGAGACCCGCCAGCTCTTTTTCCGCCGCCTGGCGCTTGGCGCGGCCGGCTTCCTGGATGCGCAGGGTTTCCTCGATGGTGGCGACGAGGTCGGCGTTGACCTGTTTCACCGTCTCGATATCGACGATGCCGCGCTCGTTCTCCCGGGCCGCCTCGATGGAGTTCTGCTTCAGCAGGGCGGCGTTCTTTTTCAGCAGGTCGTTGGTGGTGTCGCTGACGGCCCGCTGCTGGGCGATGACCTTTTGCTGGCGGGAGAGGCCGAGGGCGATGACGATCTGGTTCTTCCAGAGGGGGATGGTGTTGTAGATGGCGCTCTGGACGCGGTCCACCAGGTCCTTGTCGCTGTTCTGGATGAGGCGGATCTGGGGGGCGGTCTGGATGGCGATCATCTTGCTTAGCTTGAGGTCGTGGAGCTTCTTCTCGAAGCGCTCTACGCCGGCCTCGAAGTCGCTGACGACCTGGGCCGCCATCGGGTCGGCGGATTCGGCGGCCTGACGGTGGAGCTTCGGCAGCGTCGTTTCGCGCATCTCGGCCAGCTTTTCCTCGCCGGCCACGATATAGAGCTGCAGGCCCTTGAAGTAGTCGAGATTTTTCTCGTAGAGGCCGTCAAAGGTGGCGATGTCTTTCATCAGATCGGCCCGGGATTTGTCGAGGCTGGCCTCGATATGGGCAATCTGGGTGGAAAGCGTCTGGTACTGGGCCATTATGTCGCCGGCTTTGCCCAGGGCGTCGCCGATGAGGGGAATCTTTTTCAGGAAGCCTTTATCCTCCTCCGGCTCGAAGCCCTTGATTTTGGAAACCAGCTCACCCAGGAGCGCCCCGACTTCGCCGCTGTCCTTGGCCCGGACGCGGGCCAAAACGCTGTCGGAGAATTCGGCAATGTCCTTTTGGGCGGCGGCGCCGAACTGCAGCGAGGCGCCGGAGTCGGTGAGGTCGAGGCTTTCCTTGATGGCATCGACCTTCCGGCGGTCTTCGGGGGTGAGCTGCTCGACTTTTTTCGCGATCCGCTCGATTTCCTCCCGGGGCGGGAGATCAGGGACGGCAGTATCGCCGGTTTCCTTTTTCCGGGCGGCCAGGAGGTCGTCGAGATTGATGTCAGCCATGGCGGGCGCTCCTTTCTTGGGTAAAAGTTCAGGCATTGCTTACAGACACGCTGTGCAGCACGGCCTCCTATTCAACATAGCCTCCGGTTTCAAAATTTCTTGAGTTCGCCCCGCTGATTGAAAGTTGTCATCCAGCGAAACGCGATTTCTTCCCGGTTGTCGGCGATGAATCTCAGCAACGCGTTCAGGTCCTTTTTTGGGATATGACTGCCGTTGTGTGCGAGCCTGACGCCGTCTTCCGTAATCCATACCTTCGTCGCGCTTTCGGTTTGTTCGCCCTTTGAAATATGAACATGAATCGGCTCATTCATGTCGCCTGTCCAGAAATATATCACATACCCCAAAAAATCAAGAAGCGCTCTTGGCATACAGATTCTCCTTTGCCATATCCCAAATGGAAACAGCGTTATTTTTCAGGAATTTTTGCAGCTTCATGATTTCCTGCTCCGAGAATCCGTAGGCATGGTGGCAATAGTATCCGGGCAGGGTAACACCCGCATAAATATCCGGGTTGTCCTCGCGTTCGGCGCGAATCTCGATTTTGTCCATGCCGGACTCGTCCTCGTACATTTTCATGATGTAAATGCAGACGTTGCCGGTGTCTCTGTATATCCTGCAGAACTGCATCATCGTCACTCCTTTCCGGGTGTTAAGCCTCGTACATGGGCAAAAGATGGAACTATGCGCTCTTCGCTTTTTCCCCTCTGATCCAGGCGGCGGCCTTTTCGACGAGGACGTAGAAGACGGGAATCAGGAAGATGCCGAGGACGGTGGCGAAGGTCATGCCGCCGACGACGGCGATGCCCATGTTGTTGCGGGCGCCGGCGCCGGCGCCGGTGGCGATGGCCAGCGGCAGGCAGCCGATGATGGAGGTCAGGGCCGTCATCATGATGGGCCGTAGCCGCAGTCCCGCCGCTTCAAGGGCCGCGTCCACCGGGTCCATGCCCTTGTCCACGCGCTCCTTGGCGAACTCGACGATGAGGATGGCGTTCTTCGCCGCCAGACCGATGATCATGATGACGCCGATCTGCATGTAGATACTGTTCTGCTGCCGGCAGATGTATTCGGAGAACAGGGCCCCGAAGATGCCGGTGGGCACCGTCGCCAGCACGGCGAAGGGCACGCTCCAGCTCTCATAGAGGGCGGCAAGGCAGAGGAAGGCGAAGACGAGGGCCAGCGCCAGCACTTCCAGCGTCTTGGAGCCGGCTTTCTTTTCCTCGCGGCTCTGGCCCGACCAGTCGATATTGAAGCCCGTCGGAGCGTTCTCCCGCACGACTTCCTCCATGGCGGCCATGGCCTGACCGGAGCTGTAGCCCGGGGCCTCGCTGCCCTGGATGGTGATGCTGCGGGCGGCGTTGAAGCGGGAGATGATGGCGGCGCCGGTGTTGACTTTCGGCACCAGGAAGGTATCCAGCGGAGCCCGGGTGCCGCTGTCGGATTTCACGAAGACGAACTTCGCCGCCTCCACTTCGCTGCGGTAGCGGGTGTCGGACTGGAGCACGACCTTGTAGGTGCGGCCGAAGCGGTTGAAGTCGTTGACCTCATAACCGCCGAAATTCACCTGCAACGCCGCGAAGACTTCGGAGAGGTCGACGCCTAGGCCCATGACCTTTTCCCGGTCGATATCAAAGTCGTAGATGGGGGAATTGATGGTGTACGTGGAGTACACGCCCTGAACCTCGGGCCGCTGGTTCGCCGCCGTGACGATCTTTTTCGTGATCTCATCGAGCTCGGTGTCGGTGTGGCCCGACATATCCTGCAGCTGCAGGTTGAAGCCGCCTACGCTGCCAAGGCCGGGAAGCGACGGCGGGTTGAAGGCGATGACCGAAGCCTCCGGCGTGGCCATGACGCCGTGACGGAAAGCGTTGCCGACTTCGCTGCTGATGGAGAGCTCCGGCGTCGTCCGTTTCTCCCAGTCCTCGAGGCCGACGAAGATGGTGCCGGCGCTGGATTTGGCGGCGCCGGAGAGGATGTCGAAACCGGTGATGGCCATGACGTCCTTGACGCCGGCCTCCTCCTGGAGTTTCGCCGCCAGGCGGTCCATAGCCTCTTTGGTGCGGTTCAGCGACGAGCCTTCGGGCAGGCGCAGGGAGGTGATGTAGTAGCCCTGGTCCTCGACGGGGATGAAGGTGGAGGGGACGAGCTTGTAGAGCATTCCCATGAAAACGGTGATGACGATGAGGGCCAGCACCGCCAGCTTCGAAGCCGAGATGAGCCAGGCGACGCTTCCGACGTAGCGCTTCGTGGTGCGGTCAAACCAGTCGTTGAACCAGTCGAAGAAGCGGGCCCCGAAGGACTTTGTCTCGTTGGGATCGCGGGGCTTGATCAGCAGGGCGCAGAGGGCCGGCGACAATGTCAGGGCCACGAAGGCCGAGATGGCGACGGAGATGGTGATGGTCAGCGCGAACTGCTTGTAGAGGACACCCATCATGCCGCCGAGGAAGGCCACGGGCACGAAGACCGCCGCCAGCACGAAGGTGGTGGCGATGATGGGCCCCTCGACCTCGTCCATGGCGACTTCGGTGGCCTCGCGGGAGGAAAGGCCAAGCTCGGTCATGTTGCGTTCCACGTTCTCGATGACGACGATGGCATCATCGACGACGAGGCCGATGGCCAGCACCATGGCGAACAATGTCAGGGTGTTGATGGAGAAATCGAGCAGGATGAAAGCACCGAAAGTGGCAACCAGCGACACCGGCACCGCCAGCGCCGGAATCAGCGTGGCCCGCCAGTTCTGGAGGAACAGGTACAGGATGATGGTGACGAGGATCAGCGCCTCAAAGAACGTCTCCGCCACTTCCTTGATGGAAGCGCGGATATAGGTGGTGCTGTCCACGACCTCCATGTAGGCGAGGTCCGGCGGGAAGTCCTTCTCGGCCTCGCGGATGACGGCCTGCACGCCGCGCACCGTTTCCATAGCGTTGGCGTCGCTGGTGAGCTGGATGCCGAAGCCGATGCCGATGTGGCCGTTACTCATGCTCTCGATGATGCTGCGGCGGGCGCCGGTCTCGATGCGGGCGATATCCTTGAGCCGCACGAAGGAGCTGTAGTCGCCGGTGCGCACGATGATGTTCTCGAACTCCTCCGGCATGGTCAGGCGCCCGGCTACGCGGCCGGTGTACTGCTTCTCCTGGCTATCCGGGGCCGGCATCATGCCGATGGTGCCCGCCGGGGCCTGGAGGTTCTGCTTGCGGATGGCCGCCGTCACGTCGGAAATGGCGAGGTTCAGCTCCGCCAGCCGGTCCGGGTTCAGCCATACCCGCATGGCGAAGTCGGGGCCGAAGATGTTGACATCGCCGACGCCGGGCACGCGCTTGATTTTGTCGATGATGTAGATGTCGGCGTAGTTTTTCAGGAACTGCCGGGTATAGGTGCCGCCCGGCGAGTAGAGACCGCCGGCCAGCGCCATGTCCGGCGACGCTTTCTTCGTCGTCACGCCATAGGCCCGGACGCTCTCCGGCAGCGTCGTGTTGGCGATGGCCACGTTGTTCTGGACCTTGACGGTGTCCATGTCGGCGTCGGAATCGAGGCCGAAGACCACCGACAGGCTGTAGCGGCCGGTGTCGTCAGAGTTCGAGGACATATAGTCCATGCCCTCGGTACCGTTCACCTGCTGCTCGATGACCTGGGCCACCGTCTCGTTGACGATGCTGGCATTGGCACCGACGTAGTTGGCGGTGACGCTGACCGTGGGCGGCGAGATGTGCGGATACTGCGCCACCGGCAGATTGATGCCGGCCAGGATACCGATGATGACGAGAATGATGGAAATGACGATGGCGAAAATCGGACGCCGGATGAAAAACCGCGGCATAATAGCTCCTCCCGTGAATGGCCGGCGCCCGGCTCCACCCGAATGGGTGCGGGGCGTCGGCAAGTATCCTCTCTAGTATATATCAATTCGCGCTATCTTTGTAGTAGTTTTCGTAAAAATCATCGAGCGGCATGAACAAATACCGCAGTCCCTCGACGAAACCGATGAAGCCGGGGATCCCCGTCCAGCAGAACAGGGCGTAGAAAAAGCCCCATTTCGTCTTGCCAAAATAAAATTTATGGGCGCCGAAAGCACCGAGGAAGACGCCCAGCGCTCCGGCGATGACTTTCTGCCGGCGGGCGAGGCGGCGCTCCTCCTCCCAGGCGGCCCGGCGTGACCAGACAGCCGCCCTGTCAGGGCGCGGATTCGCGGCCGCGTCGTCCGGCGGTGGATTGTCCGCCGGTTGCTCTGGTCGGACATGGGGCCGGTAGGCCTCGGTATAGCCGGTCTTCGGTGCCTGGCCATCAGCGGGGGACGCGCCATCATCTGCCGTTATGCCGTCGGCGTCCATCATCTGCCGCATGACCTTGAGGTCGGCGTCGATGGCGCTGATGTCGTCGTCGAAAAGCCGCGCCAGTTGCTCCCGGTAGGCACCGGAAAGATTGCCCAGCCCATCCCGGATATGCTCCGCCGCTTCGCGGAAAGCGGCTGTCTCCAGCCCGGCCGCCTCGATTTCCTCGTACCGGACGAGCAGCGACCGCGCCTGGTCCTGATAGTAATCGATGAAGCGGCGGGCCCGGGGCAGCTTCTCCGGATGCTGCTCCAGATGTTGGAGGATGCTCCGGCCGGTCTGTTGCAGTTCCCGATACCCCTGGCGGATCTCGCTGTCCTTGATCTTCGGCAGCGTCCGGTGGATGAGGTTGTAGTCCTCCACCGCCTTGTCGAACCGCTCCGGCAGCAGTTCCTCGGGCAAATCCTCCGGCGGCGAAAGGCGCAGGGTTCCGTCATCGGCTACGTCCCGCAGCTCAGACCAGCCCTTTACCCCCAGCGCCACCGCCGCGAGGCCGGAGGCTACCGCCCAGCCCGGAGCCGCGGCCTGATACCAGGCGGCACCGCTGGCCAACGAAA
>JAFSWT010000021.1 GCA_017444395.1 Schwartzia sp. (in: firmicutes)
AGAGAATACTTTACGGAAAAACAATTGAGAAAGTTGGAGGTGATTATGAGATGGCTGCGGCAAAAGTGATTCCGGATAAGATGATTCATTGTCCGTTGCTGGGGAAGGATATCCCGGAAGCGATGTGTTACGAAATCAACATGGTCGTTGACGGGGACGTAAAAGAAGCGTTTGTCCCCGAAGTTACCGATTGGGGAAAGGCGGGGCAGACATGCCCGGAATGTGCTGTCTCATACTATAAAGATGTTCGTGCGTACAGGCGTAAGAGAAAAAAGAAGATCGCCTGAAGAAATGATTATGCAGCAAAAAGCCCTCGCGATGTGCGGGGGCTTTTTCCGTGGGCCGCGGCTCATTCCTTTTTCGGCTGGGTGTAGGTATAGAGGACGCTGCCGTCGGTGTCGTAGAGGGTGACGGGGGCCAGCGTCAGCTTGCCGTTATCGGAGCGGAGGTAGGTGGTGGCGAGCTTCAGACCGGTGAGCTCGATGAGGACGTCGGAGAATACCATGTCGTGGTAAAGGACATGGTATTTGCCCGAAAGCCGCTGGAAGGGCAGGAGGTGGTAGGATCCCTTGCCGGAGACGAAGCTGCCGTAATAAACGGTGTCTTTGGCGTTGCCGTTGGAATCCACGGTGATTTCAAGGGTTACGGGGCAGTCAAGGCCTTCGCCGGGCAGGGCGATCTTGCCCTGGAGGTTTTCGCCGTGGCCGTAGATGTGGTAGCGACGGGTGTCGAGGTCGTAGTCCCCGTGGGCGTCCAGCGTGCCGCCGAAGACGTTGGCGTGGACGTCGGTGAAGTCGAAGCGGGAATTATGGTAGCTAAGAATTCCCTCGACATTGGAGAAGGCCAGTCCCGGGAATTCGAGGTCATCCATCTGGACCTTTCCGTGCCCTACCGGATCGGTGACGGGACCGGTGAGGTGGACCATCAGCGTCATGGGGTTCTTGACATCCATGCCGAATCCCAGGGAGTAAGGATTGACGGCGAAGAAGATGATGTTGAGGTCACATTCGGGGACCGGGTCGGCGTCGAGATTGACGGTGCCGTTGAGGCTGACGCCGCGGCCGATCATGTCGCCGCCAAAGTTGCTGGTGGAAAAGCTCAGGTTGACGAAGTCGTCGGTGTGTTCCAGGGTATCCTTGTTCATTCCGACTACGAGGTCACAGCCGTTCAGCAGATAATGGCGGTTCTTGTAAAAAACCTCGAACAGGCAGTTCCGGAAGTCGATTTCCAGGCGCAGATGGCGGTCCTGGTGGTCGAAGTTCTGCCATCGCTTCGTGAAGCCCTGGGCCTTTTGCCGCCGCTTCCACTCGGCGTATTCCTTGCGCTCTTCCTCGGTCATGCCGGCGACGCTGACGGATTTCAGCGTCTCTTCATCCGGCTGGCCGCCGGTCTTTGCCATCTGTTGGGCCGCTGGCGAGTGGCGCACGAAATCCACCTGCATATCGGGGCCCAGGCGGACGGAGACAATCGCGTTTTCCATCGTCAGCTTCTGGATGGTGGTGGCTTTGAGATTTCCGGTCATGACGTCCCAGAGCCGGACGTCAAAGGTGCCGTTGGGAATGGAAAGGATCGTGTTGTTAAAGGGATCTTTCCAGACGAGGTTTTCAAAAACGACGTGGCCGTTGATATGGGCGACGATTTTTTCCACCGTGATGGTGCCCCGCAGCATATCCTGCTCGGCCATGGCCCGGTTGAAGATGACGGCGGCGCCGCGGCTGAGGAATTCCAGCTGGAGAAACACGAGAATCAGTATGGTAGGAACGATGTATTTCAGATAATGTCCGGTTTTCTTGACAATGGGCCGCATGGTTGTCTCTCCTTCGGGGCGCGGGCTGGATGTTGCGGAACGGTTGGCGCTGCGCTGTGGGGGGAATTAATGTGTGACAGCGAGGGGCTATATTTCCAGGCAGGCGGCCATTCGCCGGACCGCTTCCTCGATGATTTCGCTTTTGACGGCGGCGTAGTTGATCAGGAAGGTATGGGCGGCGCTGGCCGGCGGCGGGCTTTGATAGTAGCGGGCGAGGGGCGCGAGGTTCAGTCCCTGCCGCTGAAAGCGGGCCGTGAGATCGTCGTCGCTTTGGTCGGTATCGAAGCGCAACAGGAAATGGAGCCCCGAGCCGGCCTCGATGACCTGGGCTTTCTTTCCCAGCGGGCTCTGGCGGATGGCGGCGAGAAGCTGACTCCGCCGTTTTCGGTATTTCGTGCGCATGCGGTTGATATGCTTCTCGAAATGGCCCTGGCGGATGAACTCCGCCAGCGGGTACTGCTCGAAGTTGGAGACGGCGGAGCTGAAGAAGCCGAGCCGGGCCCGGAAGTCCCGCAGGAGAGCCGGCGGCAGCACCATGTAGCTCAGACGTACCGTGGCGGCAAGGCTGCGGGAGAAGGTGTTCAAATAGATGACGCGTCCGGCGGTGTCAATGCCGAAGAGGGTCGGGATAGGGCGGCCGGTCAGCCGGAACTCGCTGTCGTAGTCGTCCTCGATGAGATAGCGGCCGGGGGCCTCGTCCGCCCAGGCCAGGAGCTCATAGCGGCGGCGGATGGGCATGATGATGCCGGTGGGGAAGTGATGGGAAGGGCTGATATGGACGATGGAAGCCTGTTGGCAGCGGATGGCGTCCGGCCTTACGCCGTCCTCGTCCAACGGCAGGAAAGCGCATTTCGCGCCGCAGGCCGCGTACACCTTGCCAATCTTGTCATAACCGGGGTCTTCCAGGCCAAAGAGGTTGGCGGTACCGAAGAGACGGACCAGGAGACTGTAAAGGTATTCGGCTCCGGGGCCGATGACAATCTGCCCGGGGGAGACCGCGAGACCCCGGAAGCTCCAGAGGTGGTCGGCGATGGCCTGCCGCAGCGGTTCAACGCCGGCGGCAGGGGCGCGGGTCAGAAGCGCCTCAGCCCGGCTGGCGAGGGTTTCCCGGTAGATTTTCGCCCAGACGCTGAAGGGAAAGTCCTCCGTGGCGGCGGCGCTGTCCGCAAAGTCGGCGAACCAGGCCGGGGTAACGGGCGTGGCCGGGGCCTTCGGCTCTGGCCGCGCAGGGGCAGGGGCCAGCGGCGCGGCAATCGGGCTCACGAAGTAGCCGCTGCGGGGGCGCGGTTGGATATACCCTTCGTCGGCGAGCTGGCCGTAAGCGGCCTCCACGGTAATCGTGCTGATGCTGAGCTGCGCCGCCAGGGCCCGTTTCGAGGGAAGCCGCTGGCCGGCGGCCAAACGGCCGGCCAGGATATCCGCCTTGACGCGTTCGTAGAGGCGGGCGTAGAGAGCCTCGCCCGGATGGCCTTCCAGGGAATAGGTCAGCTCGGGACTCTTCCTTTCCTGTCACGGGGGAAAACAATTGCCGTTGAATTCCATTGATGGCGCGGTACGTTCCGCTGGCGTCATTTCGAGAGCGTTTCTTGTTGCTTCGCTTTTTCCCCGGGGCGGCCGAGGAAGCTTACCTTCATTTTAGCGGGCTGCAACAGGGAAAACAACGCATCCCCTAGAACATGCCCATTTCCTTAAACAGCAGGATCCAGACGAAAATCGTGAAGCAGGAGAGGGCGGAGGTGAAGACCACCGCGTTGCCGGCGAGGTCGGCGTCGCTGTCAAGCTGCTGGGCCATGGCGAAACCGGCCACGGCGCAGGGGGTGGCGAAGATGCTGATGAGGGTAGCGAAATCCACGCCCCGGAAACCCAGCAGTGCCGCTGCGCTCAGGACGATGCCCGGCACGATCAGGAGCCGGGCGGCGATGATGGCAATGAGCAACCGCTGGTGCTCGTGGGTGCTGCCGAGACGGAAGGAAGCCCCGAGGATGATGAGAGCGATGGGCGTCGTGGCCGCTGTGATCTGGGCCAGCGGCCGCAGAACCGGCTTCGGGATGGGGATGCCCAGCCAGAGGAAAGCGGCGCCGAGAAAAGCGCCGATAATCATGGGATTTTTGGCGACGCCCAGCAGGATATGGCCCAGGTTGAAACGGCCGCCCCGAAAGGTCTCCAGCGTGAAGACGCCAAGGACGTTGTAAATGGGGACGACAACGGCGACCATCATGGTGGTGACACCGATGTTGCCGTCACCGAAGATGTTGGCGATCAGCGGCAGGCCCATGAGCACGAAGTTGCTGCGATAGATTGCCTGGATAGAGGCGCCGCGCCGCTTCGGGGATTTCTCGAGGGAGCAGACGATGAGGAAGGTTGCGACATAGACAACAGCCAGCGCTCCCAGGGCAAAGGTGATGAGCCGGGGCCGCCAGACGGCGCCGAGGTTCGTCGTATAGAGATTGTAGAACATCATGATGGAGAAGAACACCCGGAAGACCATGCGGTTCATGTGGGCAAGCTCTTCATCGGTGAGGAGGCGCGTCTCCTTGATCAGGACGCCGATGAACATCAGGCAGAACATCGGTATGACGGCTTCAAAGGCGACGATGAAATTGCTGAAATCCATGGCGGCCCTCCTTTCGATGCGTACTATCTCTTTATTATAGGCCGACGCTCGGAAAAATACAACCGCCGGACCCGCAAAAAGGGCCCGGCGATTGTTCGTTTTGAACTTGTTTTCTCCGGGGAAGTTTGGGCAATCCTCCCCTCCGGTTCGCCGTGCCCGGCCGTTTTTTTGCCAATTTTGGCGAAGGCAAAAACTGTAACACCTGCTTATATTCCTTTTTTGGCAATGGATAGAGCCGTGTCGAAAACAGCCCGGCAAAGAATCAGAACACAAAAATTTGTATTTTGATTTTTTAGGGTGCCGATTTTCGATGCCGCTGCGCATAGGCACCACATGGCTTTACAGATTTCGTGAGAATCGTTTTCAACCAAAATTCTCCCGTTTAACGAAAAATCCGCCGATTGTCCTACCGAAAAACAGCGCTGGGCCGCGAAAAACAGCGATCTCCACCGCATTGCCCAAAGTCCTGCTTTGTGGTAAGATATAGCCAGAAGGAGCGTGTGCCATGAACCCAAGCGCAACCGCCTACGATGATTCGTTCCGCACCTTGCTCAATGACTGCACGGAACTGGTGATTCCCGTGGTGAACGAGGCATTTGGCGAGGACTACACCGGAACGGAAGAGATCATCTTCAGCCCGAATGAACATTTCCTGAATCAGGACGGTGGCAACGAGGAGAAGCGCGTCACGGACGCCGCCTTCAGCATCGTTCGCGCTGACGGGGCGAGGAAACGGTATCACATAGAATGCGAGGCGAACCTGGACGATACCATCATCGTTCGCATGTTTGAATACGATGCCCAGATTGCCCTGGATGACGGCAAGATGGCGGGGCATACATTCACGGTATCTTTCCCTCATTCGGCGGTTCTTGCCCTGCGTCATACGGAGAAGACGCCGGACACCATGCACATCCGGGTGGTGACACCGGGAGGCGGGACGGGATATGACGTGCCTGTTGTCAAGGTGCAGCAGTACAGCCTGGAAGAAATCTTCCGAAAGAAGCTCTTGTTTTTCTTGCCTTACTACATCTTCTGCCACGAAAAGGAACTGGCGGCGTGTGAGGATGACGGGGAGAAGCTGAAGCTGCTCACGGACGAGTACCGTCATATCCGGGAAAGGCTCGACGGTTTGCAGGAAGCCGGGGAACTGAGCTCATTTACCAAGAATGCCATTTGTGCCATGATTACGCATGTACTGGAACTGATAGCGGAGAAATATCAAAACGTGAGGGAAGGAGTGGAGCACATCATGGGCGGGAAAGTTGTTGAGTACGAGGCGAAGACGATATATAACGAGGGAATCAGTATAGGCCTTGACCGGGGCCGCGATGAGGGAATCAATATTGGCATTGACCGGGGACGTGATGAAGAGCGGAAACTTGCCGTAGCCGAAAACGAGGAACGCGCCAGGGACATGATCCGCGACCGTATGGAGCTTCCCCTGGTGGAGAAATACACGCATCTCTCCATGCCGCGCATCCGGGAATTGGCCCGTGGGTTAGGGATGTTATAGGCGCCGGAGGGAACCAAAAGCGCCATTTGTGCTATGATTGCTCATCTATTGGCACGGATTGCGGAAAGGCATGAAAATGTCAGGGAAGGAGTGGAGCACATCATGGGCGGGAAAGTTGTTGAGTACGAGGCGAAGACGATATATAACAAAGGCCGCGATGATGGATTCAATATAGGCCTTGACCGGGGACGCAATGAGGGAATCAATATTGGCATTGACCGGGGACGTGATGAAGAGCGGAAACTTGCCGTAGCCGAAAACGAGGAACGCGCCAGGGACATGATCCGCGACCGTATGGAGCTTCCTTTGGTGGAAAAGTACACGCATCTATCCATGCCGCGCATCCGGGAATTGGCCCGTGGGCTAGGGATGTTATAGGCACTGGATGGCGTTGGAAATGCCTCTGAAGCGGCAGGCTTATTTTGGATTTTGGCACAAACCTTGCGAATCCGTATAACCAAACAGCACAGGACGCATACATACATGAAAAGCGGGGCTTGTTTTTTCCTGCTTCCTGCTATACTTTTCTCATACAGTGGGGCCTACTGGATGGCGCAGGCCATTGAAGTGGCAATCGTAAGAGCGGTGTGTCCTACCGTGAGGGATTCGTTCCCGCTAAAGCGGAAAAAGGCCGCCCTTCGGGACGGTTTTTTTTATGGAGGAAATTCAGCCAAAATTCTCCCGTTTAACGAAAAATCCGCCGATTGTCCTACCGGAAAACGGCTCTGAGTCGCGAAAAACGGGGCTCTTTTCCTTGACAGCCCCCGCTGGCCCCTGTTATAATGGGCTTGGAAGTCCCCCGCGAAAAGGAGGTGTCCGCCGTGACCGCGATCAACCAGTCCGCCCCGGGCGGGCGCCGTATAACCAAACAGCATAGCATACATACATACATACATACATAGCCCGAACTTACGTTCTTTTGGTTGCAAGGCTGGCGCGTTGCATTTTTGCTGCGCGCTTTTTTGATTTCCCGGCACAAGGCGGCGTCTGCCCGTTTTGTGCCTTTTTTCGTGCCCTCGTCCCTCAAACTTGCTTTTAAGGAGGAACCCCCTATGACTTTGCCCCTGACGAAAAAGAAGCTCCTGGCCCTGGGCCTCGCCCTGGCGATGCTGCCCGGCGCGGCCCTGGCGAAAGAAACCCCGCCGCCCCCCGGCTCCATCCCCTCCGAGACCGGCGAGCCCGCCTACCTCGTCACCGAGCTCGTCATCACCGGCAACAAGCGCCACACCGAGGGCGAGATCCGGCGCCTCGTCCCCGAGGCTACCCGGCCCCTGGTGCGTCCCGGCCGCCTCTCCCGCCAGCTCTTGCTCCTCAACGACGGCCAGGTCATGAAGATCGAGTCCGCCCTCACCCCGAAAGGCGGCGGCGAATACACCCTGACACTGGCCGTCGAGGAAACGAAGGACAACCACTTCGCCATCAGCCTCAACAACACCGGCAACCAGTACACCGGCACCCTGCGCCTGGGACTGAACTGGCTCAACACCGACATATCGAAAAACGGCGACGCCCTCGGCCTCGCCTACATCACCTCCCCCGACCATCACCGCGACGACGTCCTCCAGGCCGCCCTCTCCTACAAGGCCATCTTCCCCAACAGCGGCGACAGCCTCTACTTCGCCTACAGCTACTCCGACGTCGATATGGGCTACATCCCCATCGCCCCCAGCTTCGGCATCAACGCCACCGGCAAGGGGCACACCGCCGCCCTCCACTACCAGCGGAACCTCTTTTACAGCAAAGCCCGCCGCCAGACGCTGGACTTCGGCCTCGACTACAAGCGGTACGACAACGCCCAGCGGTGGCGCGGCATCCCCGGCCTTCCCAGCGCCGGCACCAGCTACGACGTCGGCACCCTCACCGTCGCCTACCGCGACACCATCCGCCGCGAGCGAGACGCCTTCTCCTGGAACGTGGGCTGGACCACGAACCTCCTCGGGAGCAAAAGGGACTACCGGGCCGTCCGCGCCCACGCGGAAAAGGACTACCACATCTTCCACCTCGGGGCCGGCGGTCAGGTCCAGCTCCCCGGGGACTGGCTCCTCGGCGCCAACGTCTATGGCCAGTGGACGCCCAACGACCTCGTCACCAGCGAGCAATTTGGCGGCGGCGGCTTCGGCAGCGTCCGCGGCTTCAAGGAACGCGTCGCCACCGGGGACAACGGCCTCGGCGGCAGCCTGGAGCTCTACACCCCGAAATGGATCCCCGACACCCGCTTCGTCCTCTTCGTGGACGGCGCCTGGCTCTCCATCAACACCGTGAACCTCGGCGAAGCGGGCCACCGGAACATCTCCTCCTTCGGCATCGGCTGCCGCTTCGGCAGTGAAAAGCTCGGCCTCTACGCCACCGTGGACTACGCCAAACCCCTGAACTACGGTGGCCTGAACCCCCACACCTCCCACCGCCCCTGGACATTCACCCTGGTAAAGACGTTCTGAGGAAACGCCGCCCTCTACGAGGGAAGCAGAGCTGAATCTGACAGCTTACGCGAAACCACAACAATCGCCTTGATTAGGTAGTAACCCCTGACTTAACACAGGAAGGAATCTCAAAACCCAATTTCTGGCAAAGATTCCTCACATTTTTCGTTGCGTTCCGGATAACCCATCTGTCATCTTCATAAGACATCTTGAGGCGCTTGACCATACTCATCACATCCTTTACGCCCATCCCTGCTTCGGTCACTCTGCGCTTGACCTCGTGGTAAATTATTCCCGCTACATTCATGAGGAAACCAAGCCCTTGCAGGCAGAAGTAATCCTGCTGGTAGAGTGCCCTGAAATCCTGGCTGTTGCGAACGTAGTTGTAGTATGTCTCAATAGCCCAGCGTTCCTTGTATCTCGAGAAGATGGTTTCCGCGGAGGCATCGAAGTCATTTGTCTCCAGCAAGAACAAGCCGAACAGCCGTTCATTGGCCGGAAGGTTCTCCTGCGTGTAGCCACTCTCTCCAGATGTCATCGCCCTGACATAAGCCTGCCGGTCCATGCTCTCCCTGACCATGTCCCTGTAAGCAACATAGCGATGCCCATCCTGCCGGATATCTTGGTAGTAGACCATGCTGGCCTGTTTCCCCTTGCCGTGGATGAAATACCGGCGCTTGTCGAAATGGAGATGCCCTAGTGCATAGCCATAGTCTTTCCGGTTCTGGATCATGGGAACGATGAATGTGTTCCCGTTCCCCGACATCCGTTCCTTGTCCGCAGCTGTGTTGAATCCCCGGTCTGCCAGAAACTGCGTGTTGGTGAACCGGTACCTGTCCAATAGTGCTCCAACCGATATGCTGTCCGGCTCTGACCCGTTGCATATCTGGCTCAAGAGCGGCGCTCTTTTCACGACATCGTAGGCTGTCATCCAGTTGATCTGCATCGTCCCCAGTTTGGCTGCCTTGTAGCCGAATTCGGACAGGTCGTTCTGCTCTGATGTGCAGGCTATGACATGCCCGTCAATGGCAATCCGCTTCGAGGACTTGTCCAGCATAGCCTGCCCGAACCGCCTTACGCCTTCTTGGCGGGAGCCAAGGTTCTGGTACAGGGTATGAAGGGCTTTTTGCCCGACATTTGCTTTCGGGAACCGGGTGGACAGATAAGACATGTCGTACTTGCCTTTCATGTCTTTCATGACGGTGAAGCCGTCCACGAAGAGGATAGTTGCCGCCACGAAGATTTGCTCTGCGTCCTCCGGATGAAACGCCAGGTGAAGGAGGTCCGATACGCCTTTGGCTGCCGAGATCGCGAAGGCATAATCCCCGTAGTTTTTGACGGTGATTACATCGTCTGCGAGCTTGGCTTCGTTGGGAACGAATCCGCATTCAGGCTTTATGCTCCCGATGCACTTTCCCATGATGGTCTTTGTCTTCCAATGGCTGGAACCATCTTCGGCGGCAATCTTGATTTTTGATGTAGAGTACTGGTAGACATAGAATTTGTCTTTGATTCGCTTTACCATGGTGCCTTTCGGCTTCATCTTGCGGATTTCTTCCGGGACAGAATAGACTCCCATATGCAGCCTCCTCATCCGGTATACCTATTTACTACCTAAGAATTATACCGGAATGTTGAGGTTTGTGCAAGAGGGATGTTGCATATTTTAAGGGATTTGAAGATTTGTCCGATGGAGGAGTAGTTAGGTGCTACCTAATGAGGGATAAAGTTGTGGAAACCTAAGGTTTCCGTAAAGCCTGAAAGGTTGGCTCTGCTAGCCCCCCTCCGGGAGGGGGGTTGGGGGGAGCCAGCGGCCGTAACGTATAATATAGGATAACGTAACTGGCCTGCGAGAACTGACAGTTTGCGTAAAGTAAATCTTAAGGTTTACGCGAAAATCGAAGGTTCACGCAAAGCGAAGTCAGTGGTCTCCTTCCGGCTCGCTGCGCTCGCCACCTCCCTCGCTGGGAGGCAAGCAGAGCCAGAAC
>JAFSWT010000022.1 GCA_017444395.1 Schwartzia sp. (in: firmicutes)
CCGGGCTGTACAGGTTGCCGATGGTGTTGGACTTGCAGATGGCCTTGTAGTCGATGGCCTTCAGCACGGCCTGACGCAGCGCCTTGTTGGCCAGCGGATGGCCTTCCCGCATATTCATCCAGCTAAAGCCGCAACGGGTACCGGCCGTAACCTCGACCTTGAACTTCTTGTCCTCCCGCAGGGCCTTCAGATCCGCGACGTTCATGATGTTCTCGGCCAGGTCGATCTGTCCGGCGCGCAGGGCGTTCGCCTTGGCGGAAGCTTCGCCCATGAACAGGATCTTGACTTCGTCATACGGCGGCTTGCCGTTCCAGTAATGGGGGTTCGCCACCATCTCGTACCCCACGTGATCCTTGAAGCTCTTGACCATGTACGGGCCGGTGCCGATCGCGCCGGTGTCGAGGTTCTGGGAGCCCTTGACATCGAGGATGCACATCGAGGGGTCGGCGAGATTGGCCGGCATATTGGCGTAGGCCTTCTGGGACTTGATCGTTACGGTGCCCGCCGCGTCGTCGGCCGTAACGACCGCCTCGGCGTCGAGGAACTTGGTCGGGTTGGTGGAGCCCTTCTTGCCGGCCTCGCGGATCCAGTCCAGATATTCCTTGACCTTGGTGGCCGTCATTTCGGTGCCGTTGCTGAACTTGATGCCCTTTTTCAGCTTGAAGGTCCAAGTCTTGTTGCCGTCGCTGGGCGTGGCGGACTCCGCGAGCTGCGGGACGGCCTTGACGTTGTCGTCGAACTTGAACAGCGTTTGGCCGACGCCGAAGCGGCTGACGTTCCAAGCGGTGTTGACCTGCAGCGCCGGGTTGATCAAGCCGTCGGAATACATCTGGCAGCCGAAGGTCAGCACCTTCGCCTTGCCGGAATCGGCCTTCTTGTCTCCGCCGCCACCACCGCCGCCGCAGCCCGCGATCACACCGCAGGTTATCCGTCCCGCCACCAGCAGCGCGGCGGATTTCTTGAGTTTCTTGAGTTTTGTCATAGAGCTCGTTCCTCCTGTTCAAAATTTTAATAAAAATGAAAAATGAAAAACAAGCGTAAGTCTTCGCCTTCGCTTATAATATCACCTGAAAAATGAAATGTCAACGCTCGTATTCAAAAATGAATATCAACTCGCCTATGCTTCTTATAGCTGTTACTTTTTGTTCCGGCAACCCGTTTACGCCGAAGGCTGCTTCCTCCATGTGCCCTTCCGGTAATACCAGTACAGCATGGCGCCCGCCGTACCCCATGTGATGGGATAGACGGCCACCAGCAGGCGGATGTCGTGGGCCAGCTGCATGAACCCGAACAGGATGGCCGTTCGCAGGATGCATTGATTGAAGAGCACGATGTACATAGGGACAGCCGACTCGCCGCAGCCTCTGAGCGTGTCCGCGAAGGTTTCGAGGAATACATAAAAGAAATAGAAGGGGAAGGCGATCCGGATGATGGTGACGCCCATGTCGATGACTGCCGGATCGGAATAGAAGACGCCGAAGGTCTCCCGCCCGAACCAGAGCAGGACAGCCGCCAGCACGAACGAATAGGCCACGCCGAAAATCAGCGTCGTGGAGAGACCGCTCTTCACACGGTCGTAAAGCCGCGCGCCCACATTCTGCCCCGCGAAGGTCATCATGGCCTGTCCCAGCGCGCACAAAGGCATGTAGAACAGAAGCTCGATGCGGTAATAGGCGGTGAAGGCCGCGATGGCCGTCACGTCGAATCCGTTGATGAAATACTGTACGAATACGTTGGAAAGCGTCACGACGACGCCCTGCAGCCCCGCGGGCAGACCGATGGCGATAATCTCCTTCGTCAACGGGCCGTCCACCGCCAGCTTCTTGACGCTCATGACACCGCTCTTCAGCAGATAGTGCACGGAAATGATCGCCGCGAGCACCTGCGACAGCACCGATGACCAGGCGACGGCGAGAATACCGTTTTCCATATACGCGATAAAAAGATAGTTTGTTACGACATGGATGATGCCGCACACCAGCTGGATCATCATGGGCGTCTGGGAATTGCCCAGCGCACGCATGACGCCGGCCGCCATATTGAAGACAAGCATGAAGGTCAGGCCGAGGACGAATACCTCCACATAATCGAAGGCGTCCTGGAAGATGCTGGCGGGGGTGTTGACCGCGCTCAAAAAGGAGGAGGCGGTAAGCTCGCCGATAACGGTCAGCAGCACGCCGCCGATCAGTCCCAGCGCCATCGAAGTATGGATGGATTTGCCGAGCTGCATCTTGTCTTTTCGCCCGAAGGCCTGGGCGATGACGACGCCCGCGCCGATGCTGATGCCCGTGAACAGATTGACGAGAGCCGAGTTCAGGAGCACGCTGGCCCCGACAGCCGCCGAAGCCTCCGCACCCAGGAAATTACTGACAAAGAGGATATCGACGGTGGTATAAAGCTGTTGGATCAGGCTGGCTCCCAGCAGTGGCAGCGCGAACAGGAGCAGCTTTCGGGCGATGGGGCCCTGTGTCAGATCAAGTGTTTTAGCCAATGTTTTCTCCTGCGTGCAATAATTACTTTTCCGCCGGCTTCGGCACCGCGTGGGTGTGGATATGATTGTGCGGCGCTTGGGATACGTAGCCTTCCGGCAGCTCCGCGTAAGCGCAGAGTACGCGGCCCGGCGTGATGGAAAACGCCGGCGTCATATAGAGCATCACGCCGCTGAACTTGGCATGGAACTCATCCTGCACTTCGCCGAAAAAGTCGGTGGTATAGCCCAAAAGCTCGCCCTTTTCGACCATTTCGCCGCTGTGCTTCAGGTGATACCAGCACGCCGGCCTGTCGGCCTCCAGGTATTCGATATTGGTCAGCTCCTGCGGGGTGAAAGTATGGAGGTGGCCGTGATCGTAGTCAGGCATCATGCCGACATATTTCAGTACGTGCATCACGTCGTCCTTGTATTCGTCGATATCCTCGCGGCAGCAGAAGCCGGTGCCGCCGCGCTCGACGAGGATGCTTGGCACGCCGTGGAGCGCCGCGCAGTTATAGGCGCCCGTGGTGGCGGTGGAGCGCACCATATATTCCACGTTGATCTGCTTCGCCATCTCCCGCGACTTGTTGTTGACCTCCTCCGAGGCGTTGCCTGGGAAGTAAGCGTAGGGGTGCAGGTCCTCCTGGAGGTCGCCGCTGTGCAGGTCAAGGTAATAATCCGCCTTGAGGATGAATTGGTTCAAAAGGAAATCGGCCAGCTTGTAAGTGCGGCTGAGGGTCGGATTGCCGGGGAAGACGCGGTTCAGGTTGAGCCCGTCCTCGGGGCAGAGCTCCGCCATCCGCGCCCAAAAGGCCGAAACATTTACGGGATGCAGGATGACGAGGCAGCCGTGGATATCCTCCGGTGTCAGCTCCCTGCCCAGCTCTATGGACGCGGCAGTCCCCGGGTACTCGCTGCCGTGGACGCCGGACGTGACAAGCACGGTAGGCCCGTCATGCTTTCCGTTGATGAACGTTGCCGGGATGGTATTCAGCGTCCGGGGCACATCGACGAATGTACGCAATTTGGTGCAGGGGTCGATATGAAAGTTGGCGAAGCAGACTGTGTGTAACATGGATTATCAATCCTCCTGAAAATGTATTTATATTTTTTATTTCATGATTTCGGCAAATTTCTCCTTGATCTGCTTTTCTTCTGCCATCAGCTTGTTCCAGTTCACCGAAAGCGAATGGATCTGCAGCTCGAAAAGGGTTCGTGAACCGGCGGGTTCCTTTATGCCGAACTTTACCGGATGCATAAAAGCAAGGCTCATGGCCGACTGTCCTTCCGCGCTCAGCCACCAGTCCACCAGCTTCTTTGCGCCCTCGGGATTTTTGGCGCTCTTCAGGATTCCGATATAGCCGGGTACGAGCACGCTGCCTTCCTCGGGGTAGACGATTTCGGCGTTCACGTTCAGCGCCATCTTCTGCCTCAGCACGTCCTCCTCCATCGTGATTGTGATAGGGTACTCGCCTCGGGCAAATTTGTCACGCATTTCGGTAGTGGGACTCACCATCACGCCGTTGGCCGCGAGCTTCTGCCAGTAATCCCAGCCGTATTTGTCCGTCAGTACCGCCACAGTGGCCAGCGCCGTCGCCGCGACCTTCGGATCCGGCATCGCGATCTTCCCCTTGTACTTTGGGTCGAGAAGATCCTTCCAGGTCTTGGGGATGTCCTGTATCTTGTCGCGGTTTACGGCAATCACCATCGCGCTGAAGCGAATGGGCGTGAACGCGCCGTCAGCGTCCACGGTCACCGCAAGCTCCGCTGCCTGCGGCGATTTATAATTCAGCAGCTTTCCGTCCTTCTTCATGCGCAGATAGAAATCCGGATCGGAAATCATCACCACATCCGCGTCGGACTTGTCTTGCTTCAGATCATCGATAATCTTCTGCTTCACGCTTTCGCTGCCAGCCGTCTGCCAGTTGACCTTGACATCCTTGAGCTGCTGAGCCACGACAGGCTTGGCCATTTCCCGGATCATCCCGTTGTAAACAGAGGTATATACCGTCAGCTCGCCGGTCGGCTTAACCTCGGCTTTCTGTTCCGGCCCGCCGCATCCCGTGACGGCTATCATTCCCGCCAGCAACATGGAAGCCACGGTTCCCGCAAAAGTTTTTTTCATGGCCTTCACCCCTTGATCACGTCAGTGTTCAGTATTTATGGAGATTCTAATACAAATCTATGAATTTGTAAATGAAAAAATCAATACTCTGTTCATGTTGACAAAGATTATTGCTTCGTATATAATGAATCATGAATTTTTTGTGAAAGGCTCTGATGAATATTCGACAGAGCCTTTGAAATTCGCCTGACAATTTCATAGCTTGCTTCATGAGCGCCGGCGATATGCCGGTCAAAAGGAAAACGGGTGAGAGGCCCGTGCTGTCCCGCAGCTGTATGGGGAGCCGTCCTACACGATGCCACTGGGAAACCGGGAAGGTGTGGGGGCGTGCGATGAACCGAGCCAGAAAGCCTGCTCATGGAAAGATTCATCGTTTGACTTACGAATGATAGGGAGATGGATGGGATTGCCCCGCGTGTTTTGTCGCGGGCGTTCCGTATATCTTCGTCCGGTTCGCAAGCAGCGAGCCGGTTTTTTTACGGCAGGAGCGAAACAAAGTGCCTGTTCTGCATCCGTATCGGATGAGGCACGACACGATTCGGTGCCGGGTGCCGTCCGGAGCCATACGGTCGAGGGACGGGAGGATTGTTTCGTTTTGCAAATATTCTTATATTACTTCATTTTTAGGGGGAATCTTTTATGAAAAAATCCATTATCTCCGCGTTGACGACGGCGCTCGTCGTCGGCGCCGCCTCGACGCCCGTCGCCGCGGCGAAACCGTTCCAGGATGTC
>JAFSWT010000023.1 GCA_017444395.1 Schwartzia sp. (in: firmicutes)
AGTAGCCGTAAGGCCTTGACGACCTCCCCCCTGGCCGCTTCGCGGCCCGTCCCCCCTCCGTGAGGGGGGCTTTTAGAGCCTCCCGGAGAGGACGTGACAGTCCCGTGGACTGTCACGGCGCGAGGGGGTGGAAGGAAACCCACGGCATGATAAAGTTACGCAAACTTTCAGTCTTCGCGTAGCCCGTCAGCTTTGCTTTTCGCGAGCGGCGATACCCCCACAGTGGCCTTTTGTGTGTCACAATAGGCGAAAAAATCATTGTCCTTCGCCGGCGACCTTTTTTCGCTTATTTTATCACGCCGACGGAAATGTCGCAATAGTCGGATTATTTTTTAGTTCGCCCGATAGGTGCGGAGAATCATGGCTTTCAGGAGCTCCAGGTTTTCCGACTGGTCTTCTCCCTGATCCATCGGATAGACCAGCCCCTCGGCGAATTTTTCCGCGGCGGCGAGCATGATGTACATGATGGCGGCGAAAAACTGCGCTTCCGGCAGGCCGAGCTTCAATGTGCCGTCCTGCTCCGCCTTTTGATAGACCGCATGGAACTTCCGGGCGAATCCGTCAACGACGTCATTGTAAACCTGTATGTCTTCCGCCGGTACGTTCTCATGCCGGATGTAGGTCTCGAAGTTGCGGATGAACCGCAGGATGTCCTTGTGGTTCCGGTAGAGGTCGAGGAAGCAGTCGAGGAAGAAGGTCAGTTCCTCAGCAGCGTTCATGGATTCTCCGCCCCGGGCCCGGTACATTTCTTCCACTTTGACGGCGTATTTCTTCCATATGTCGGCGCCGATGGCGATGACGAAGGAGGTCTTCGTCCCGAAATAGCGGTAGATGGTTTTGTACCCGAGGCCCGCGGTTTTGGCGATTTCATTCATGGTGGCAGTTTCGATGCTCTTTTCCGAGAAGACGCGGAAGCCCTCGGTCATCATTTTTTCCCGGCGCTCGGCCATTTCTCTTTCGTCTTTTTCCAGATTGCGCATGGCAGCCTCCTTTTTCCTGACGGCATTCCCGCGGCGCGTCCCGTTCCCGGTCGCTTTTGTCTTTCCATCCCGCAGTCCATCCGACGGTTCGCTTTTTCGATTCTATTATCCACGCTTCCGGGCCAATAATCAAGAAAAAAATCGCGCCGTTGGTCAGGCTCTTTCTTGACACTTCCCGGAAAAAATCATAGAATATAGTAGTATAGTTTTGCCACATGCTATACGTCTTGCAACGATGTTCCATGCCTATAAAGGCAAAAGACAAAAACAAAAAAGGGGGTTGAGAACTATCGTAGAACTATCTTTAGCGGTTATTCTGGCGCTTCTCGTCGGGGCGGGCGGCGGCTACTATCTGCGCAAGTCCCAGGGGGAGGCCAAAATCGGCTCCGCCGAGGAGGAGGCAAAGCGCATCGTGGCCGAGGCCGAAGCCAAGGGAGAGGCGAAGAAGAAGGAGGCGCTGGCCGAGGCGAAGGAGGATATCCACCGCCTGCGGCAGGAGCTGGACCGGGATACGAAGGAGCGCAAGAGCGAGATGGCCCGTCAGGACCGCCGTCTGGCGCAGAAGGAAGAGAATCTCGATCACAAGCTGGACGCGCTGGAGAAGAAAGAGGAGGCGCTCATCGCCAAGGACGAGGAGCTGGAAAAGGAACGCCAGACCATCGCCCATCTCCACGAGAAGCAGAAGGCGGAACTCGAGCGCATTTCCCAGATGACGACGGAGGACGCCAAGGCGATGCTGATGGCGGAGGCCGAGTCGGAGATGCAGCACGAGAAGGCCAAGATGATCAAGGAATACGAGCAGCAGGCAAAGGACGAGGCCGACAAGCGGGCGCGGGATATCGTGTCCCAGGCCATCCAGCGCTGCGCCGCCGATCAGGTGGCGGAGACGACGGTCTCGGTGGTCGCGCTGCCCAACGATGAGATGAAAGGCCGCATCATCGGCCGCGAGGGCCGCAATATCCGGGCGCTGGAGACGCTGACGGGCGTCGATCTCGTCATTGACGATACACCGGAGGCGGTAACGCTGTCGGGCTTCGATCCGGTCCGCCGCGAGGTGGCCCGCATCGCGCTGGAAAAGCTCATCACCGACGGGCGCATCCATCCGGCCCGCATCGAGGAAATGGTGGAAAAAGCGCGGCGCGAGGTAGACCAGCGCATCAAGGAGGCGGGCGAGCAGGCGACGTTTGATACCGGCGTCCACGGCCTGCACCCGGAGCTGATCAAGCTGCTGGGCCGCCTGAAATACCGCACAAGCTACGGGCAGAACGTGCTGAATCATTCCATCGAGGTGTCCCATCTGGCCGGCGTCATGGCGGCGGAGCTGGGGGTCGATGTGATGCTGGCGAAGCGCGGCGGCCTGCTTCACGATATCGGTAAGTCCATAGACCGCGAGGGCGAGGGGACGCATGTTTCCATCGGCGTTGACATCGCCCGCAAGTACCGCGAGTCAAAGGATGTCATCAATGCCATCGCCGCCCATCATGGCGATGAGGAGGCAACGACGGTAGAGGCGGTGCTGGTGGCCGCGGCGGACGCCATCTCGGCGGCCCGTCCGGGGGCGCGGCGCGAGAGCCTGGAGTCGTACCTGAAGCGCCTGACGCGGCTGGAGGAAATCGCCAAGTCTTTCGACGGCGTCGAGAACTGCTACGCGATCCAGGCCGGCCGCGAGATCCGCGTCATGGTGAAGCCGGACAAGGTGGACGATGTGGCGTCCGTTGCCCTGGCCCACGACGTGGTAAAGAAAATCGAGGCCGAGCTGGAATATCCCGGCCAGATCAAGGCAACAATCATTCGTGAGACCCGCGTGGTTGACTACGCGAAGTAAACGGTATATAGTATAGGTAGCTGAGGGAGGATGCCAGGAAATGGATTCAGCATCCTCCCTTTCCTTACAACATCCAGCCCGGGACGGGCGGGGACAGGGGGTGCGTTCATGGTCAGCTTCCGGCAGGGAAAGAAGCCGAATATCGACGGGATCAATCTGTTGGTCTCGATCCTTGTCTGCTATCCGGAGATCGGTACGGTGAGCTATGAACCGAGCGACGATGCCCTCCATTTCTCCTTTGCTCTCAAGGAGGTGCCGCAGCGGTCGGTCTATGAGACCGTGGGCAGCCTCATCAAGGAAAGCATCCTGACGTATCATAGTCTGGAGGGCTTTTCCGGCGGGCGCATCGAGATTTTCCTGGAAGGGCAGGGCCATACGGCGTTCTTCCATATCATCCGGGATGTCCGCTCCATTTCCCAGGGGGAGATCAGCATGATTTCGACGATCATGCGCGAGCATTTCGAGGATATCCTCATCGTGGACCCGGACAGCCAGCCGGAGGATTTCGAGTTTGATCTGGCGGCCCACGAGGAGGCCATCGACCACATGATCGGCACGCTGAAGATTTCCCGTGTCGCCAACCGGATGATTGGCATCCGCGAGGAAGGCCGCGTGCTGGTATTCAACAAGTGAGGGAACCATGAATATATTGATGGTAGGAGATGTCATCGGCCGCCCGGGCAGGGCGGCCTTTGCTCGTTATACGCCAAAACTGCGGAAAGAAAAAGGCATCGACCTGGTCGTCGTGAACGGCGAGAACGCCGCCGGCGGCAAGGGGCTGACGGAGCCGGTCTTTGACGAGCTGCTCTCGGGCGGCGCCGATATCGTGACCAGTGGCAACCACATCTGGGACAAGAAGGAAGTGGCGGCCATCATCGACCGGGAGCCGTATCTGGTGCGGCCGGCGAATTATCCCGAGGGAACGCCGGGCCGGGGCTGGTGCGTCTATCCCTGGCGGGCGAAGAATATCGGCGTGCTGAACCTGGCCGGGCGTACGTTCATGCCGCCCCTGGACTGCCCGTTCCAGAAAGCGGAGGCGGCGCTGCGGGCGCTGAAGGATTGCGATGTAATCCTGGTGGATTTCCACGCCGAGGCGACGTCAGAAAAGCTGGCCCTGGGCTGGTATCTGGACGGCCGGGTCAGCGCCGTCGCCGGCACCCATACCCATATCCAGACCGCCGACGAGCGCGTACTGCCCGGCGGCACCGCCTACGTCAGCGATTTGGGCATGGTGGGGCCGATGAATTCGGTATTGGGCGTCCGGACGGATATCATCCTCCAGAAGTTCACTACCGGCCTGCCCACCCGGTTCGATCTGGCCGACGGCCCCTGCGTTTACAGCGCGCTCTTCATCACTATTGACGAGGCCACCGGCCGGACCGGGTCGGTTGAGCGGGTACAGATACGGGAAGAATGAGGGCGCCGGGAAGAAAGCGCGCGTCCTCCCTTTACAAGTAACGCTGAGAAGCGTATCATAATAGGAAAGAAACCACGCATCGGACAGAAACGCGGACGGCAAACGGTCGGCCGCGGGATAGGGATGAGAAACCATGAAGTCAGGGAAGCATACGGCCGGAGCCGGGCGGAGAAAACCGTTGCCGCCGCTCCTGCAACAGATCAAGTTCTATTTCGACGTGCTGACGCGGTCCAGCGACGCCTATTTTTTCATAACGGATATCGAGGGCGGCCTGACGCTGCTGTCGCGAAACTGGGTGGAGGATTTCGCCCTGCCGGGGGAGAGCCTGCCGGATATGGACGCGGTGTGGATCCCGCTCGTACACCCCGACGATGTGCCGCGCTATAAGGCGTCGATGGACGCGATGTTTGTGCGGCGGACGTCGGACGAGCACAACATCAACTACCGCGCCCAGGACCGGGAGGGGCAGTATGTCTGGCTGAAGTGCCGGGGCTCGCTGCTGCTGGACGAGGAAAAGAAGCCGCATTTCTTCGGCGGCGTCATGGTGCGGCTGGAGCATCTGAATCAGGCGGACAGCGTGACGGGGCTTTTGAGCAAGGGGCCTTTCGAGGAAGCGGTGCGGGAGGCGCTGGACGAGTTCCGCCGCAGCGGCGTGGGCGGGCAGCTCCTGCTGCTGGGCCTCGACAATTTCAAGATCGTCAACGAAACGTACAACCGGGCTTTCGGCGACCAGGTGCTGCGGGCGACGGCGGAGCAGATCGCCAATATCCTGCCGCCGGGCACGAATCTCTACAAGATGGACGGCGACGAGTTCGGCGTCCTGCTGCCGGGGGCCGGCGAGGGCCAGGTGAACCGGCTGTTCCGGGCCATCCAGACCTGCATGACGCGGCAGCAGTTCATCGACGGCCGGATGTATTTCTGCACCATGTCGGGCGGCACCGTGGCCTACCCCCAGGGGGGCCGCGAGTACCAGGGGCTTTACAAGCACGCCGAGGCGGCACTGGATCTGGCGAAGCGGGACGGCAAGAACCAGAACGTGATTTTCACCCGGGAGCAGTACAATCGCTGGATGCGTTCGCTGGAAATGCGCGATACCATCAAGACCAGCGTGGAGAACGGCTGCGAGGGCTTCTCGCTTTTCTACCAGCCTCAGGTGGACGCGGTCAGCCAGCGGCTGGTGGGGGCGGAGGCGCTGCTGCGCTGGAAGAATCCCAAAGGCCGCATGGTGTCGCCGATGGAGTTCGTGCCCATCCTGGAGGAGACGAAGATGATCCTGCCGCTGGGCAAGTGGATTGTCGAGGAGGCCTGCAAGACCTGCAAGAAATGGCGGGAGCGGGTGCCGGACTTCCATGTCAGCATCAATGTCTCCTATCCCCAGATCAAGGACGTAACCTTTTTCCCCTTCGTGGAAGAGGCCATCGAAAAGCTCGGCCTGCCGCCGGCGGCGGTGACGCTGGAGCTCACCGAGAGCACCATCGTCTCCGACTGGGCGTTCCTGAACCAGCAGTTCGACGAATTCCGCCATCAGGGCTTCCGCATCGCCATGGACGATTTCGGCACCGGCTATTCGTCGCTGGCGTATCTCAAGAAGCTGTCCTGCGACATCGTCAAGGTGGACCGGGAGTTCGTCAAGAACATCCAGGAGAGCGCCTTTGACCGCCAGCTGGTGAAGTACACGGTGGAGCTCTGCCACAACCTCGGCATCCGTGTCTGCATCGAGGGCGTGGAGGACGAGCCGGTATATGACATCGTGACGAAGGACTGCGGGGCGGATTTCATTCAGGGCTATTACTTCGGGCGCCCGGTGTCGGAGCATGATTTCGAGGAAATGTATATCAACAAGAGAGGCGGGACGCCATGAGGGAAGACAGAGCCTCCGAGCCCGGCATCACGAAACTGGGGGCCGCCGGGACGAGCTACCCGGCCACTTACAGCCCCGAGGTGCTGGAGACTTTCGAGAACCGCCATCAGGAAAACGATTACTGGGTGAAGTTCAACTGCCCGGAGTTCACGAGCCTCTGCCCCATCACCGGGCAGCCAGACTACGCGGCCATCTATATTTCCTATGTGCCGGATATCCGCATGGTGGAGAGCAAGTCACTGAAACTGTACCTGTTCAGCTTCCGCAATCATGGCGATTTCCACGAGGATGTGGTGAACGTCATCATGAAGGATCTGATCCGCCTGATGGACCCGCGCTATATCGAGGTCTGGGGAAAATTCCTGCCCCGGGGCGGGATTTCGATTGACCCTTACGCCAACTACGGCCGGCCGGGAACGCGGTTCGAGCGGCTGGCCCGCCAGCGCTTCGCCTGGCATGACATGGCGGGACTGGAACGGGTGGACAATCGCTGAGGTTTTTTCACAAGGGAGGGGCATGATGAACAATATTCTGCGGAACGTGCTGATGCGGCGCAGCGTGTTCCATTTCGACAACCGGCGCATCCGCCATGAGGATCTCCTGGCCATCCTGGAGGAAGGGAAGATCCTGTCCAATGCCGCCAAGAATCAGGAGTGGCATTTCACGGTGCTGCAGAACCGCGATCTCCTGCAGAAGTTCAGCGACCTGCACGAACGCCTGAGGCCCGATGTCCACACCGACTTCCTGGGGAATCCGGCGCTGAACAAACGGCTACTCATCGAGGCGCCGATGCTGCTGGTCATTTCCGGGCGTCAGGATGCTTCCTACGCCGAGGACGCCGCCAACATGGTCTTTGGCGGCATGATGCTGGTGGCGGAGAAGTACGGCATCGGCTCCTGCTGGCTGAACTACGCGTCGCTGCTCTTTACCGATGAGGAAGGGCAGAAGGCGCTGGCACAGCTCCATATCCCCGAGGGCTTTACGCCGCTCTGTTTCGGCGTCTTCGGCTACAAGCAACCGCCGACGCCGCCCAGCGTGCTTTCCTCGGAGGACCATATCGTGAACTTCATCGAGTGAACGCGGCGCCGACCGGCGAAAGGAGCGAGGGCAATGATCCAGGTCTATACAGGCACGGGCAAGGGCAAGACGACGGCGGCCATCGGACTCGCCGTGCGTTCCCTCGGCGCCGGGCGGCGCATCTATATCATGCAGTTCATGAAGGGGCTGGCCTACAGTGAGCAGGAGGTACTGCGGGGATTTGCCCCGCGCCTCGTGCTGGAGACGACGGGCAAGCCCTTTTTCATTGCCGCTGAAGGGATGCTGACACCGGAGGAACGGGCCGCCTGGGGCGACGACGTGGTGGTGTTCCCGCCGGGGAAGCCGCCGGCGGACTACGTGGCGATGATCGGCGACGGCTTCCGTCAGGCGGCGGCGGCGGTAAAAAGTGGCGACTACGGACTGGCGGTGCTGGACGAGGTCAATGTGGCCCTGTTCTTCGGCCTTTTGGACCGGGCGCCGGTGGAGCGGCTTCTGGACGAGGCGCCGCCGGACACGGAGCTGGTGTTGACCGGCCGCAACGCGCCGGACTGGCTGCTGGAACGGGCGGATCTCGTGACCGACATGCGCGAGGTCAGGCATTACTACGCCAAAGGTGTCGAAGCGCGCCGTGGCATTGAGAATTAGGAGCGACGACCATGCCGGTATTCAAGCGGTCATTTTTCATCCTGCTCTTTCTGGCGGCAGCGGCGTTGGCCGTGACCGTCTATAACCTGCCCGGGGCACCGGCGGCCAAGCCTCTGGATGAGGCGGTGGCGCCGGCGGATACGGTGGTCGTCCAGGTGGCCGGGGCGGTGCGTCAGCCCGGCGTAGTGCGTCTGACCGCCACCGATCGGGTCGAGCAGGCCATCGCCGCTTGTGGTGGTGCCCTGCCCACCGCAGACCTGGACCGGGTCAACCTGGCCCAGACGGTGCAGGACGGCAGTCGTATCCAGGTACCGGAGAAGGCTCCCGCCGCCCCGCCCCCCGCGGCCTCTACCCCCGCGACCACGCCTGTCCCGGCCGGGATGACCGCTGCCCCCGCGGCAACGGAACGAATCCACCTCAACACGGCAGACGAGAAAGCGCTGGAGACCCTGCCGGGCATCGGCCCGGTGATGGCGAAACGCATCGTCGAGTACCGGACCAAACACGGCGCCTTTCAGCATCCGGAAGACCTGAAACGGGTCCGCGGCATTGGCGAACGCACCTATGAGAAACTGAAGGACCGGGTCGAGCTATGAAGAAACCCGGCCAGCATCCCCTTTCCTATCTGAATATCCTGCTTCTCTGCCTGGGGACGGGCATTTTCCTGGCCTCAGTCCAGGCGCTTCCCCTGCTCCCCCTTGCGGCCGCCGGCGGTTTCCTGCTTCTCCTGGCGGCTTTTTTGGCGTTTCGTGACAGCGCGTGGGCGGCTTTTGCCGGCGCGCTGCTTTTTTTCGTCCTGGGAGCAGTGCGCTTTGCCGCCGCCGACACCCTGCCGCCCGATGACATCTCACATCTGGCGGGCCAACCGCTGGTCCTCCGGGGCGAGCTCCGGGAGGTGATATCCGAACGGCCGGCCCCGGACGGCTCGGGCCTCCTTCGCCGCTACGTCGTCGCCGCCCGGCAAGTGGAGACGGCGGCGGGTACGCAGCCGGTCAGCGGTGCCTTGTACGTGACGGAAAGAGCTTCTGCTTCCGATGCCTCATCCACTGCGTCCCGACCTCGCCCGGGCGACACCATCATCGCCGAGGGCACCATCCGCCGGCTCCACGGGCGCCAGAACCCCGGCGCGATGGACACGGTACGGCAGGCCAAAGCGCGGGGCATCACGGCCCGGATGACAGCGGCGAGACCCGGCGTCCGCGTGACATCATCAGCGGACGGCGGGCTCCGGCGCCGGCTGGCCGATGTCCGGGACCACTACCGGCAGGCGATGGAAGCGGCCATGGCCAAACCGGACGCCGCCGCGGTCTTCGCCATGCTCTTTGGCGGCTACGACGGCATCCGCCCGGAGCTTTTGGCATCCTTCACCACCACCGGCATCGTCCACATCCTGTCGGTCTCCGGCTCTCATATCACACTTTTGGCGGCAGTCATGGCGGCGGTTACGGCCGCTCTTTCCCTGCCCCGGCTGGTAGCGGCGGCCGCGACAATCCTGGCCATCACCGGCTATGTGGCTCTGGCCGGTTTCGCCGCGCCCCCCGTGCGCTCCGGCATCATGGGCATCCTGGCCTACCTCGCTGTCAGCGGCGCCGGAGAGCGCGATGCCCGTTACCTGCTCTCGCTCACAGGGCTCGTCATGCTCCTCGTCTCCCCGCTGTCGCTTTTCGACATTTCCTTCCATCTCTCCTTCGCGGCCACCGGCGGGCTTCTGTATCTGGCCCCCCGTTTGCAGGTCCTTGACTTCTGGCAGGGATGGCCGCGCCTGCTGCGCGACAGCTTCGCGGTTACCCTGGCAGCGCAGCTGTCCGTACTGCCCATCCTTGCCTGGTATTTCCACATCGTCTCCCTGAGCGCCCTGCTGGCAAATCTCGTCGTCATCCCGCTGGTAGAGCTGGTCATCGTCCTCGGCCTGGCCGGGGGCATCGCCGCCGCCTTTGTGCCGCTTCTGGGGCGCCTCGCCTTCGCGCTGGACGGGTTGCTCCTGGGACTGGTCTACGAGATGGCCCGCCTTCTCGCCGCGCTGCCGGGGAGCCAGCTCTATCTGCCAACGCTGCCCCCGGCGGCGGCCGCGCTCTACTACGCCCTTTTCGCCCTCTGGCTCCAGCCCGAAACCTTTCGGGCCGCGCTGCAGCGCTTCCTCCTCCGGCACCGGCGGACGGTGGCAGGAGCAGCCGCGGTGGCGCTTCTCCTGCCAATGGCCATTTTCCTGCGCCGCCCGCCGGAAATGACCGTCCACTTCATCGACGTCGGCCAGGGAGACGCCGCCCTCATCGTCACACCCCACGGCCGCGCCTTCATGATTGATGCCGGCGGCAGCCGGGACCCGGCCTACGATGTAGGCAGCCGTGTCGATGTGCCCTATCTGCTCCACTATGGCATCCGCCGCCTCGACTACCTGTTCCTGACCCACGCCCACGAGGACCATGCCGGCGGCGCTGCCGGCATCCTGCGCCATCTGCCGGTAGGACAGGTCATCACCGCCGGCGAGGGACGGACCGCCTACCGGACCGCCTGGGGATTTTCCGCCGCCGAAATGGACCGGACGGACATCGCCGAGGCCCGGGCGGGAACAGCAATCGAGCTTGACGGCGTCGTCATCGAGATCCTCTTCGCCCCCGCGGCCGAAGAACGCCACGGCAACGAACTCTCCAACGTCATCCGGGTGCGCTACGGCGATATCTCCTTTCTCTTCACCGGCGATCTGGTCCGCGACCAGGAGACAGTCCTGCTCACCCAGGCCGATCCCGCCAGCACCGTCCTCAAGGTCGCCCATCACGGCTCGGCCACTTCCAGTTCGCCGGACTTCCTGCGGGCTGTCCGCCCCCGCTACGCGGTCATCTCCGTAGGGGCGGACAATTCCTTCGGCCACCCGGCCCCGGAAACGTTGAGCGCGCTACGGGACGCGGGCGCGGAAATCCATCGTACCGACCGGCAGGGGGCCATCCGCTTCACCACCGATGGCCGGCAGGTCAAGGTCAGACCCTTCGCGCCATAGCCTGCGGCCGATTCGCTCTGCGTTCGGACGAAATTTTCGGGACGAATGGCCATAAGGGGCGGAAAGATGCATTTTTCCCACCAACTTTCCAGCGCCTTCGACGGTCACCGCCGAAAACAAGGCCAAACGCCGGTTTAAGGACCCTAGTCCCATTTATTGCGTTTTATGGTTTCCGGGGACTTGTGCATTTCCCTTTCCTGCGTTATAATGTAGGCAGAAATGGTATTGGTTTTTTTGGACAGGAGATGAAAGTCATGGCAATCAACGGATTGGGCTATGTGAACCAGGTCAATCGTACCAACAGTTCGATGCAGACCAGCCTGCGCAAGATCGCGTCGGGCTCGCAGCATCCGACGGCTGCCAGCGGCGCCGCTGAGTACGCGATTTCCCAGCGGATGACCGCCAACATCGGCGCGGCCCATCAGTCGCTCCAGAACACGCAGACCGCGAACTCCATGCTCACGGTAGCGGCCGGCGGTGTGCAGTCGACGGTGAACGCTCTGGGCACCCTGCGGGACAAGCTGCTTCAGGCGGCCAACGGCACCAACACGGACGGTGACCGGGCCACCATTGCTCAGACACTCAATCAGACCGTCGCCACCATCAACGAGAACGCCAGCATCCAGTACAATGGCAAGAATCTTCTGGACGGCTCCGCCTCCATCACCGTGGCGGGTATTGACGGCTACAAGAATCTCAACATTGCCAACCTCTCGTCCCAGGGCCTCGGCCTGACGGATGAGAACGGTAACTCGACGCTGGATCTTACCTCTACCGAGGGCATCAACGCGGCGCTGGACAAAGTGGACGCCGCTTTGAACACGGCTCTGGATCAGGGGACGGAGATTGGCGCGGCCCAGCAGGAGCTCGGCTTCTCGGCCGGAAACTATGTGACCCAGACCGAATCGCTGACGGCCGCTGAGGGCGCCAACGATGACACCGACATGGCGGCGGAAATCACCAAACTGCGTTCCAGCCAGACGCTGAACCAGATGGCGATGTTCGCGCAGAAGATGTTCATGAACCAGCAGGGCGCTGCCCTGAACCTCCTGCGGTAAGAAGAATCCGCTTTCCCGTCGGTTGCAAAAAGCAAAAAGAAATCCCGTCGCTACCCGCGGCGGGATTTTTTGCGCTTCCCAGGCCAAGGGCCTTTAGCATGCCGTTATACGCGCAAGGACCGCCTGCCGGCAACAATGCCGACCGGCGGTCCTTTTGTTATTCCTTATTTCTTTTCTTCCTTATCCGCCTTATACTTCTCGATGACCTTTTCCGCCATCTTCTGCGGCATTTCCTCGTAGTGGGAGAACTCCACGGTGAAGGAGCCGCGGCCCTTCGTCTGGGCCCGGAGGTCGGTGGCGTACTTGTAGAGCTCAACGGCCGGGATCTGGGCCTTGACTTCGCTCATGTCCTTGCGGTCGCTGCCGCCCATGCCCATGATGCGGGCCCGCTTCGTGTTGAGCTGGCCCATGACGTCGCCCATGAAATACTCGGGGGCAATGATGGTCATGTTGTAGATGGGCTCCAGCAGCACCGGGGAGGCGTCCATGATGCCCTTCTTGAGGGCCAGAGCCGTAGCCGTCTTGAAAGCCGCTTCGGAGGAGTCAACGGTATGATAGGAGCCGTCGTAGAGGTTGACCTTGACGTCGACGACGGGATAGCCGGCGACGATGCCCTGGGCCAGTGTCTCCGAGGTGCCCTTTTCCACGGCGGGGATGAACTGGCGCGGCACGCTGCCGCCGAAAATGGTCTCGGTGAACTCGTTGCCGGTGCCGGCGGGCAGGGGGCTGATTTCCAGCCAGACATGGCCGTACTGGCCGTGGCCGCCGCTCTGCTTCTTGTGCTTGCCTTCGACCTTGACCGTCTTTTTGATGGTCTCGCGGAAGGGGACCTTCGGCTCGCGGAACTCGGCCTCGGCGCCGAACTTGCGGGCGATGCGCTCGCCGAGGATGTCGATCTGGACCTCGCCCAGCGCCCGGACGAGGGTTTCCTTCGTCTCCGGGGCCTTGACGAGAATGATGGTCGGATCTTCGTCCTGCTCCTTCTCGATGGAGCCGAAGACCTTATCCTCATCGCCCTTCTTCTTCGGATAGACGGCCATGATGAGCATGGAGCCGGGATAGGCGATGGGATCATAGCGGACCGGGGCTTCCTTCGTGCAGAGGGTGTCGCCGGTCTTGGTGACGGTGAGCTTGGAGGTGACGACGATATCGCCGGCGCCGACGCGGTTCACCTTGACCTGATTCTCGCCCTGCATGGTGAAGATGGCGCCGATGCGCTCGGCAGCGTCGCGGTTGGCGTTATAGGCGGTGGAATCGCCGGCGAACTCGCCGGAGAAGACACGCAGGAAAGAAAGGCGCCCCACGAAGGGATCGACGATGGTCTTGAAGACCTGAGCGGAGAACGGCCCGTCCAGCGGACGCTCGACGATGTCCTCGGTCTTCGGATCGACGCCGACAGCAGGGGAAAGGCCCGGCGCCGGCATATAGCCCACGATGCCGTTCATCAACTGCTTGACGCCGATGTCTGCCGAAGCGGAGCCGCAGAAGACGGGGAATACCTTGGCGGCGGCGATGCCTTCGGACAGGGCCTTACCGATTTCCTCCTCAGGGATGTCCTCGCCCTCGAGGAACTTCTCCATCAGGCTGTCGTCAAAGTCGGCCAGGGCCTCGATGAGCTCCTGGCGAGCTTCCTCGACGGCGTCGGCCATGTACTCGGGAATCTCGGCCACCACGGCCTCATCGTCGTGGGTCATGATCTTCATGTGCATGGACAGGAGGTCGACGACGCCCTGGAAGGACGCCTCGGCGCCGATGGGAAGCTGCACCGGGACGACGCTCTTGCCGAAGCGGACGCGCAGCTCCTCGACGACGCCGGAGAAATTGGCGTGCTCGCGGTCCATCTTGTTGATGAAGAAAGCGCGGGGCAAGCCCATTTCTTCGGTCATGATCCAGTCTTTCTCCGTCTCGATCTCGATGCCCGAGGGGGCGGAGACGACGATCAGGGCGCTGTCGCAGGCGGTGACGGCGCCTTTGACCTCGCTGACGAAATCGGGGTAGCCCGGGGTGTCGATGAGGTTCAGTTTGCAGCCGCGCCACTCTACCGCCGCCAGGGCGCTCGAGATGGTAAGGCCGCGCTTCGTCTCCTCCGCTTCGTGATCGAGGGCGGAGGTACCGTCGTCCACCTTGCCCAGGCGCTTGACCGCCCCGGCGTCAAACAGACAGGCGTCCACCAGACTCGTCTTGCCCGCCTTGCCGTGACCGACAATGGCGACATTCCTCAAATTTGCGCTCTTGTATTCCTGCATTCCGATCCCTCCTAAAGATGATACTTTTATTATTCTCTCTCCGAGCGGATTTTCCTGCCTGCTTTGAAAAAAAGCCGTAAAACCCCGCCCGTCAGAAAAAAACGAACCGCGTCAGCCTGCCGGCGACACCCCGACATGAGCCGCTTTCGCCCGCAGCACCCGGGTCAGGGCCTCGTCCACCCGGGCGGCGGGAATCGTGCCGTCCTCTATGGCCCGGCAAAGAGCGCGATGGGCGGCGTTCATATCCTCGTACTCATGGCAGATCAGGGTGAGATCGGCCCCGGCCCGCACGGCCTGCACCGCAGCCTCGGCGGCGGAAAATTGGTCGGTGACGGCCCCCATGCAGAGGTCGTCGGTCACGACGACGCCGTCAAAGCCCGTTTCCTGCCGCAGCAACTCGTAAACCTTCGGCGAAAGGCTGGCCGGGTTGTCCCCATCGACGGCGGGATAATCGACGTGCCCCACCATCACGAAAACCTCCTCGCTCCGCCGCCCCCGCAGCACCTCGCGGAAGGGACGCATATCCTCCGCCCGCAGCTCATCCAGGTCAATATCCACAGTGACGCGGCCCAAATGGGTATCCGCCTCGCCCTTGCCGATGCCGGGAAAATGCTTCAGCGTGCACAGAAGCCCCGCTGCCGCATAGCCGTCCGCCGCCGCTCCGGCAAAGGCGGCAACCGTCTCCGGTTCGTCGCTGTAAGACCGGTCGCCGGCAAGGCCGAGGTCGGCCACCGGCGCGAAGTTCAGATTGACGCCGAGGGATTTCAGTTCCTTCGCCGTCCGGGCCGCCCAATCCCGGGCCAGCGCCGGGTCCTTCCCGGCGCCGATGTCAGCGGCCGATGGCGGCGCCGGGATCACGTCCCGGCCCCGGGCCACCAAGCCCCCTTCCTCGTCGATGGCCACCAGGAGCGGCCAGTCGCCGGCGGTCTTTTGCATGGCCGATGTCAGATCCCGCACCTGCCCGGCGCTCCCGATGTTGCGGTCAAACAGGATGACGCCGCCGATATGGTATTCATTGAGCAGGAAGGCGATATCCTCGTTCATTTCCTCCCCGTAAACCCCCACCATCATGAGCTGCCCGGCCTTTTCCGCCGTCGTCATCTCCCGGACCGCGGCCGCGACCCGGTCCTTTGGCGGCGGAGGCGGCTCCGCCGGCGCGCCGCCCCGGGCGCAACCGCAGAAAAGCATCGCCGCCGTCAAAAGCGCCGCCCCCAAACGCTGCCAATACCTCATGATAAAATCTCCCTCCTCCGGATTTGCGGCTTCCTGTACTGCCTGTTTCCTCCTATCATACACCTCCGGCAACGTTCCGGCAAGTTTTCTCCGCGCAGGCTGGACGGGAGCGGCCTTCTGTGCTATTCTTTTTTAGAACGGCCAGCGGTTTACCGGGCCGATTCCCACAGAAAAGGAAGCGAATCCCATGATTGAGAAACAAACCGACGTCACCCTGCCCCACGGGTTGGAGCAGAATATCAAAATGGAACTTCTGGGCATGATCCACAACGCCGAGAACCCCTTCGACATCATCCTCCACGTGGCGAAGTACCTCGAAAAGGTCTCCGCCGAGGCCGGTTACGCCGACCACGTGCGGGCGGATTTGCGGGCCATCTACGGCCTGGCCCTGCTTGACAAGAAACTGCTGACCGACGAAAAAAAGGATGTGGAGGAACGCCTGGCCCGCATCCAGCAGGCGTATGACACCGCCGATTTCACCGAGGAGGAGCGTCACCGCATCCGTTTCGCCATCAACCTCCATAAAAAGAACATCGAGCGCCTCCAGGAACGCATCCACGAGGCCGAGGTCAACGGGACTTCAATGTATAAGGAATAGCGCTGATCCCCCGCGAAAAGTGAAAACCCGGCAAGCTTGTGCTGCCGGGTTTTTCGCATGCAACCCCTGATCCGGTCACCGCCAAAGGAGCGTATCCGTAGCCGAATGCGTCCGGGGCCGGGGCACTTTCCCCCTCTTCTTCAATTCCATTTCGTGGGGGACGGTGAGGTCATAGATATTGGCGTAGATGGCGATGGAACCGTCCTGGCTCCGGTTGGCGTTGAGTACCGCCCGCAGCCAGAAGTCCCGGCCGAAATAGTTGGTGAACGGGTACTCGACGATATAGGGTTCTTTCAGTTCCGCTGCCTGGCGGACATAGCCGACGAAATCATCATGCGCGTCGTTGCCAACGATCTTCCGGAACGACATATCGGTCTCGACGCCGGTCCCATGCACCGGGATGCCGTCCAGCTCCAATATCCAGCGATTGGCATACTCCAGCTCGATCTCGTTGCCGATGAGCCGCCCGAAGACGAACCCCATCGGGATGCAGTCCGTAAGCTGCTGCAGGCTCAGCTGCTGACTGAACTGCGAGGTAACATCCTCCCAGGAGAGGAAAAGCAACAGCCGCTCGCCATCGTCGAGAATGACGCTGGCCCGGATCCGCATCCAGAGTATCGTCCCGTTCAGGAGCCGGCGCCGGGCCACGCACTCCGCCACCCGGCCCTGCCGGGACGCCTCGATGGCGTGGAGCAGCGACGGGCGGTCCTCCTCGACGATATAATCCAGTACCTGTTTGCCTTTTTCGAGAATGACCTCCGCCGGCGCTTCCATCAGCCGGAAGAAGTTGTCGTTCGCCCGCAGCAGTTCCAGCCGCCCGTCGTAGAACTCGTAGAGCCCGACGCCGCCGATGATGCCGTTGAAGAGACGGCTGAAATTCGTGTTGGGGTTCAATAGCTCCTCAAGGTCCTGATCGTCAGGCCAGTTGGCGACCAGTGGCGGTTCTTTTTCCGCGACTTCCACCCGCTGATCCAACAATTTCTCAAACTCCGTCACCGGCACCGGCTTCGAGAAGTAATAGCCCTGGATATAGTTGCAACCGATGGTCCGCAGGAAATCCGCCTGCGCCTTCGTCTCGACGCCCTCCACCACCACCGGCATCCGCATCCACTTCGCCATGCGGATGATGGAGTTCAGGATGTTGCCGCCGCGCCCGGTGTCGCCGCCGCAGTCGAGGAACTTCAGGTCGATCTTCAGCACGTCCACCGGCAGTTCCTTCAACATATTGAGAGAAGAATAGCCGCTGCCGAAATCGTCCATCAGGATCTTGAATCCCTTGGACTGCAATTCCTTCGTGATCTCGATGATCTGCTGCGGGTTGTTGGTATAGGCGCTCTCGGTGAGCTCCAGCTCCAGGAGGGCCGGCGGCAGGTCATACTTCTTGATCAGCTTGTCGAAAATGTTGACAAGCTGGGTGCTGTAAAAATCGACGCGGGAGACATTCACTGACACCGGCGGCGGGTTGCGCCCCTCATCCAGCCATTTCCGAAGCATACGGCAAGTTTCCTCCCAGACATACTGATCCACCTGGAAGATGAAGCCGTTGTGCTCGAACACCGGCACGAATTCCGACGGGGGAATCTGGCCCCGGGTGGGGTGCATCCAGCGGACCAATGCTTCGGCGCCCACGACCCGGGCACTGGTGGCGTCATATTTCGGCTGCAGATAGATCACGAACTGCCGCTGGGTCAGGGCTTCGTTCATGTCGTTGATGATGGACTGCTCCGTCATCAGATGGTTGCGCATGGTGGCACTGTACTCACAGACGTCCACCAGGCCGTTTTCCTTCGACTTCCGCAGGGCCAGCAACGCCCGGTCAATCATGGCGCTCACCGAAAGGACCCGTTCCGTGATCCGGTAAACGCCGAAGCGCAACACCACCCGGTAGCCCAACGTAAAGCTGGCCGCCAATACTTTCAGCGACTTCATGAAGCGTTCCCGGTTCTCGCCCTTCGCCGGGTAAAAGAGCAGGAAGATATCCGAGTGAAGCCGGGCGAAAACACTCTGCGGCAGGTGCGTCTCCCGGAAGAAATCGGCCAGATACTTGAGAATCCGGTTCCCCGTATCCTCGCCAAACATGTCGTTGATGATCTTGAACCGCTCGATGTCGAGGCTCATGATCTCGAATTCCTCGTCCGGGCTGGCGTCGAGGATGCGCTGCGCCTGCTGGCAAAAGGCCGATTTGTTGAAAATGCCCGTGAGGTCATCATAGGAGACCTGATAGGTAATCGTCTCGCTGGCCTGCTTGAGGGGCGTGATGTCGAGGATGCTGGCCTGATAGACGGGGCGATTGTCCTTGCCCAGGAACCGGTGACCGCATTCCACCACCCAGAGCGAGCCCTCTCCGTTGGCCCGGCGCATCGCGTACTCCACCTGGTAGAGATCCTTCTGCAGGAGCTGCCGGGTGATGGCGGCCTGCACCGCCGGCCGGTCTTTTTCCGCCACCAGCCGCATGACATAAGGGCCGACCATCTCTCTGAAAGCCTCTTCATTGGAATAGCCCAGCATTTTCCATAAGGCGTCGTTGTACTCGAAAAGATGGCGCTCATCCTCCAGGGTATATGTGATGAAGGCCGACTGCACGTAGCTCGGCAGCACCTCCTGCCCCCCTATGATGGAACGGGAGCGCTCGTTTTCCACAGCGGCGCTCAGCATCCGGGAGCATACCATGCGGTACGTCGCTTCGTGATGCAGGTCCCGGGCCAGATGAATCCCCTTGAGGCGCATCATCCCGTCCCGGTCCCGGAACATGAGGGTCAGCTGATGCAGCACCAAAGACGTTTCGTGCGCCGTCCTGAGACTCACCATGCAGGTGGCGGAACAACCATCCGCCGTATCCTTTATCCGGATCCGGTTCCGGAAGAGCTTGCAGGGCGCGATGGCGTCAAACTCCCGCTGCAGGCAGTGCGCTGCCTCCTCCTGCCCGATGGCGTACTGCTCCGACCGCGTCCCGAAGGCGATGATGTCATCGTCCGCCGCCATCGCCAGGTAATTGACGATATTTCCCTGGGTATAGAACGCGTGAATAAATTCCAAAGCTGATTCTTTTGCTGTCAGCGTTGTCATGACGCCGTCTCCCCTTCATCCATGTCCCGGCTTTTCCTGTTGGTCTGTTTCCAGGCTACAAGATTTCTGTCTATTCTGTCAAATATTATACCCCAAATGAACGAAAAAATAAATCAGTTTTTGGCCGAAGAAGCCGGAAAAATACTGAGATTTCTTGTCAATACATGCCGGTGGGGACAATGTCCCCCGGAAGCGGGCCGTCCCCGCCGCTTGACAGGGCGCGAAATCCCCGCTATCATAAGGAAAGCACCGGCGCCCGCCGAAAGAGACGGCATTCCCCGCGGTGCCCCCAGCAAACGAAAAGGAGACCATGACACCATGAACGATTGGACCGACGGCTACTTCACCAGCTCCACCTATACTTACGGCTATTACCGGGAACTGAACCCGGTCTACCAGCGATTCTGCCTGCTGGCGCGTGGCTTCCGCCCGCCGGAGATTGGCCCCGGCAGCGCCCACTGCGAGCTGGGCTTCGGGCAGGGGGTATCCATCAACATCCACGCCGCCACCTCGCCAGGGCAATATGTGGGCACCGATTTCAACCCGTCCCACGCTGCGCAGGCCAACGAGATGGCCACGGCCGCGAAGAGCGGCGGCCGCTTTTATGACGACAGCTTCGAGGAAATGCTGGACCGAAGCGACTTGCCGCAATTCGACTCCATCAGCCTGCATGGCATCTGGTCCTGGATCAGCCCGGAAAACCAGGGCCATGTCGTCGAATTCGCCCGGCGTTTCCTGAAACCCGGCGGCGTTCTCTACAACAGCTACAACTGCTTTCCGGGCTGGGCGCCCGCCAGCCCGATGCGGGAGCTCTTTGTCCTCTACGATAAATACGCCCCCAGCGGCGCCGCCACCTTCCAGCGGGTCGAGGCGGCGCTGAAATTCACCGAGCGGATGCTCGCGGCCCATCCACGCTATGCCGAAAGCGTTCCCGCCGTCAAGGACGTCTTTGAGAAAGCGCGCCAGCGCGACCACGATTATCTGGCCCACGAATACTTCAACCGCGACTGGATCTGCCCTTACTTCACGGACGTCGTCGAGATACTGCAGCCCGCCAAGCTGGACTTCGCCTGCACCGCTTTCCTGATGGATTTCATGGACAAGCTGAACCTCTCGCAGGAAGCCATCGATTTCCTCGGCACCATCGAGAACCCTGTCATGCGCGAGCAGGCCCGGGATTACTTCGTGAACCGCCAGTTCCGCAAGGATTACTTCGTCCGGGGATTGCGCCCCCTGCCCGCAGGCGAACGGACGCAGAAGCTGCTGGAAACGCGCTATGTGCTGACCACGACGGAGGACATCTCCTCTTCCTTCAAAGTGATGGCCGGGGACGCCGCGTTCCCCGACGAAATCTATCAGCCGGTGGTGGAGTACCTGCGGTCTCAGGACTACGCCCCCAAGGACTTCCAGGATTTCGGAGCCGTCCATCCCGAGGTCTCCCCCGAAAACGTGGTCAAGACGCTCATCACGCTGGTGAGCCGCAATCTCGTCGCCCCCTGTCAGGACGTGGCGGCGGAAAAAGCCGCGAAGCCCCGCTGCGACGCGCTCAACGCCTTCTTCTGCGAGCGCGCCAAATCCGCCGGGGAAATCCCGTACCTGGCCAGTCCGCTGACCGGCGGCGCCGTCGAAATTGGGCCCCACGAGCAGCTTTTCCTGGCGGTTTACCGGCAGAAGAAGCGCAACGCCGCGGCGCTGGCGCAAGCCGTCTGGGACGTCTTCTCCCGGCGGGGGCAGAAGCTGGTGACACCGGACCGCGGCAAGCTGGAAACGCCGGAGGAAAACATCGCCGAGCTCACAAAGCTGGCCGGGGATTTCCTGCAGAAAAACCTGCCGGTGCTGAAGATGACGCACATCTTTTAACGGGAAGGAGGAACGCAGGCCATGGACGGACAAGCGGAAGGCCGGCTGGAACTGCCGCAACTGACGGCGTGCTTTTCGCGGCCGTCGGTGGGGCGCGTGCTGCTGGTGGGCGGCGGCCGGCCCCCGACGGTGGAATGGCTGCGACAGGCAGCGTCAGGCCGCGAGGTCTGGTGCGCCGACCGGGGCGTCGCGGTTTGCCGCCGGGCGGGCATCGCTCCCGATTGGCTCCTCGGCGACCAGGACAGCGCTCCCCCGGAGGACTGGCGTTGGGCAGAGGAAGCGGGGGCCCACACCCTCGAATTTCCCGCCGACAAGGACTACACCGACACCCAGCTCGCCCTGCAAAAAATCAAAGATGCCCACCCGGCGGCCTTCGTTCTCCTGACCGGCGCTCTGGGCGGCCGCTTCGACCATCTGTTCAGCACCCTGTACTCGCTGGCCGGTTCCGGCCTTTCCGGCTGCCTGGCCGACGAAAGCGAGGCCGTCTTCCTTCTCCGCGGACCGGAAAGCGTCACCCTGCGTTTCGCCACGCGGCCGCTGGCGCTGTCGCTGCTGCCGCTGACGCCGGTGGCCGAAGGCGTGACACTCACGGGCGTTCACTGGCCGCTCCGGGACGCTTCCCTTTCCCAACGGGAACCCTGCGCCGTCAGCAACCGGGTGGAGGACGACGGCTGCCGGCTGTCACTGGGAAGCGGCCAACTGGCGCTGACCCTCTGCTGGCGGGAAAAGGGACTGTAAAGCGTCGCTCCCCTCCATCTCCCGCCCCTCGTTTCCGGAAAAAACAAGGCTGCCGCACGTACTCATGGAACGTGCAGCAGCCTCTTTTTTCAAAAACGTACCATTTTGGCGAAGCCCCCTTTTTTCGACTGGCTTCAAATTTAGTTGTGGCTTGACTTCGTCGCTATCCAAAAGGCAAAGCTAAAAAAACAAAACACAAATTTTTGTGTTTTGTTTTTTCCCATCGCGCCTGTTAGGATGGCGACCAAGCCATGATGTATCAGCGTTTGCGGCCGGTCGGGAAAATGGGGGCTTTGCCAAAATTGGGCGGTTTTGACACCGGGCCGGTCATGTGCTTCGGTGGGAAGACGGTGCATCCCCCATGCAGCAAGGAATCTGCAGGAGTTCCTGCCCGCGAAGCACGCGTCTCTTTCAATTTTCCATTCTCCCTATCAGGCAAAAGGGAATCATGCGTTTTCCGGCGATGGTGGGTTTGCCGGCGCCTCCGGCTTGCCGGGCGGCAGTTCTTCCTCTTCCCCGAAGCCGGTCACTACCAGCATGGCCTTGATATGTCCCGCCATGGCCGGGTCGCAGCCGCTGCCGAAGATGAGGTTCAAATCGGTGCCCGCCGCCTGCTTCACATACTCGGACGCTTCCTCCACCGCCGTCAGCGTCAGCGATTCGTCGCCGACGATGTTCAGGATGGCGCTGTGGGCGCCGGCGAGAGTCCGGTCCAACAGGGGGCTTTCCACGGCGCGGCGCACGGCGTCCACCGCCGAGCCGTTGTCGCTCTCGCCGATACCCAGCACCGCGTCGCTGCGCTCGCTTTCCCGGAGAATCGTGGTGAGATCGGCAAAGTCAACATTGACCACACCGGGCAACAGAATCAAATCAGAAACGAGCTGAATCCCCTGCCGCAGCACTTCGTCAGCCAGCCGGAACGCCTCCGCCAGACCGAGCTTCTTGTCCCCCAGCCGCAGCAGATTGTCGTTGCGAATCACCATGAGGGCATCGACGGCCGCCCGCATTCTTTCCAGCGCGGCCCCGGCTGTTTTGGCTTTCCGCCGTCCCTCGAAGCGAAAGGGCATCGTGACGATGCCGATGACGAGCGCCCCCGTCGCCTTCGCCAGGCGGGCTACGACCGGTGCTGCCCCGGTGCCGGCGCCGCCGCCGAAGCAGGACGTGATGAACAGGAGCTCCGCCCCCTGGCAGGCTTGGCGGATTTCGGATTCCGCCGCCTCCGCCGCCCGCGTCCCGACCTCCACTTTTCCCCCGGTTCCGGTGCCATGGGTGAGGCTGTCGCCGATCTGTATGTTCCGGATACCCGGCGGTTCCTTTTCCGCCATGAGCCTGGGGGCAATGGTGTCAATCGCGATCAACTCAATATCGGGCGCCCGTTCCTCCGCCAGACGGCAAACTACGCTACTGCCCCCGCCGCCGACGCCAATCACTTTCATGCGAACATCAAGATTCTCCACGGTCAAATCGGGCTCAATCATTTTCCGTTCCTCCTTCCGGCTGGATGCTTCTTCGTAAGCATAGCACAGCGGACCGGAAAGATTTTGCCCGTCAGAGAGTTTCAGCGAAAAAAAGCACGCCGCCAAGCATAACGATTATGCTCCGCGGTGTGCCAAAAGCAATATCAGAGGTCCGGAATTCTCTTGCAGTTATAGGCAGAAAACCTAAAGGCTCTTTCGCGGGGGAATGTGAAGTCTTGCATTTGTGCTGTTCCCTGTCGGAGAAATTCCCGATATCGCCCAACGTCCATCCGATGTGAAGCGTGGTTTTCATTCAGCGTCACCTCCCACGAAATGACGCTATAAAATGGAAAATGGCGGAGCCAGCACCTCCGCCATTAACCCTTGGAAACAGCAATCAACCTTAATTGCTCTCTCATTATAGCATGGTATTATATAAAAATCAATGATATAATATTGTCGCTGTGAAGCGCCCAGCCGAAAGGGGGGACGCCTTTGGAGACAGAAATCAACCTTTTGCTTGCACTCGGAGTGAGTGTAGTTGCCGAGATCCTTGCGCACTACATAATCAAGTGGCTGGAGAGCAAGTAGCAAGATCACAGCACAGCACACGCCCGAAGGAACCAGCAAGCCTTTGGGCAGGAAGGGACGGCTTCGGCTGTCCCTTTCCGTTTCTCATAAATCCACCTTGAAGAGACCGGCCGGCCGGAGCTATTCCCGATGCCTGACGCCATCCACCCCCGTTTTGCCCAGCCTCAGAGGTCCAGACTGTTTTCCTTCAACAGAAACTCCCGGATGCCCATGGTGGCGATGTCATCCAGAGCAACGCAAATAATGTGAGACGCGTCGATGCCGCGCGCGATCAAGTCCCGGTAAAACAAGCGGAACAAAAGCCAGGGTTTCCCCGCGCGGCGCGGTCCCGTGATGACCTTCGCCATGCCGTTCCTTTCCCGCAGCCGCAGTTCGGACAGATATGTTTCGCGCTCTATATCCATCAGCGCCACCCTCTACTACGAAAAATCGGCAGTATTACATAAAATCCGTAATAGATTATACTATCTTTCCCGGTATTCTTCAATCCTATTCCGAAAAAAGTGCATTTGTGTAATGTTTTTCGGAACAGGATAGTGGTGATGCCATGCGTATCCCGGCGCAGCTTGAGATTTCGTCCCGTCACGATGCGTCATACATACCATACCGGAAGCTGGAAAATATCTTCCCGAAGCGCGCCCGGCTGCGGGCAGTTGCAAATGACAGCGCCACTGCCCCGTTTCTTGCCCGGCACATTGTCCAAAACGGGAAATGCCCCGGTCATCCATGATTTCGCTTCGGCATTCATTTTGATTTCTACCGGATAAAGGACCCCATTTTCTTCGATGATGAAGTCGATTTCGCTCTCGACCGCGATTTCCTGTCCGTCTTTCCGGACTTTCCTCTTATCCTTTCCCCGGTAGTAGGAGACGAAATACCTGTAATCCAATCCCGCATTGGAGAACGATTTCAAAATCTCCGAAATGGCAAAGGTCTCAAAAATCGCGCCGGCCATCGCCCCGTATGCCAGGACCTCGGGCGTCAGCCAGCGGCTGAGGTAGCATACAAGCCCGGTATCCCGGAAATAGAGTTTCGGCGTCCGGATGGCCCTCTTGAGAACATTGGCGGAATACGGCTCCAACAGATATATGATGCCCGATGCCTCCAGGATAGAAACCCATTTCTTGACCGTGTTGACATCCTTGCCGATTTCGCTGGCGATATTCGAATAATTCAGGATCGCCCCCGTGCGGGCCGCCGCGGCGATCATGAAACGCCGGAAGGACTCCGGATCATGCACGGCGGTCAATTCCCGTACATCCCTTTCGATATATGTCTTCACATAATTGGCGTAAAAAGAATTCCATTCCACTTCCGGCTGCTGCAGTGCCGGATAACTCCCCCGGTGAATCACGTCCCAGATATTCGGGGGCGGCACGGCGCTTTTTTGTCTTTCGGCAATGTACGCCGCAGTCGGCAGGAACGGCTGGGCAAAGGAATCCCCGTTAATCTCCCGGAGGGAAAGCCCCGCCAGCTCGATAATGCTCGCCCGCCCCGCCATGGTTTCCGACACTTCCCGCATGAGATGGAACTGCTGGGATCCCGACAGGAAAAACAGCCCTTTGTCATCTGAAGCGTCGCATTTCATCTTGATGTAGCGGAACAGCGTCGTCGCCCGCTGCACCTCATCAATAACCACCGGCGGCGGGTTCATCGTCATGAACATACTGCTGTTCCGGGCGGCCTGCTCTTCCACGAAGGGATCGTCCAGCGTGATATACTTGAGGTCCGGGAGCAATCGCTTCAGCAGGGTGGATTTCCCGACCTGCCTCGCTCCCGTTATCAAGACCGCTTTATAGGTTCTTGCTTCGTGAAGGATTTTCTCTTCCAACGCCCGGCGGATATATTTCATGGGACAGCCCTCCTTTTGTCCGGCTAATTTGTATTATAATTCCAAATTCGTCGAAACGCAAGCCGACCCCTTTAATTTCAAGGCATCAGACAAACCAGATACCGGTCCGGAACGCGCGCCCTTATCGCTTCATCGAAAAAAGAGCGCAAAAAAACGAGGCCAACCGCGAATGGGTTGCGCCTCGTTTTTTCCGGCCACTTGCGCAGAGACAGAGACGTTTTGTCATTGCTTCCACAGTACGCCTTCCCTTCGTATTTCCTCCCGCAGACTTTCTGAAGCGTGGCGCATATCCACCACATCCACGCGATACGGTATCGTTGATTCCTCCAGGAACTCCCGGAGCGCCGCGATTTTTCCATCTGCCCGGTCGCTGCCGCAATCAATGGCGATATCCACGTCCGAGGCGCGGTGCGGCGTTCCTCGCGCCCACGAGCCGAACAAGTAAACCCGGGCGGGCGTACCGGCCAAAGAATCCAGTACCGCGCGGCAAATCCTTTCGATGTATTCGTCCCCCCCTCTGGCAGGGGAAACCGCCGGTCTCATCGGGGAACCGCCTCCCTTCGTCTGTTATGCTGCCTTTCCCGTCATCAAACAATCCAGTTCCGAAAAAGTGCATTGGAGTATTTTTTTCCGGAGCAGGATGGTGGTGCCATGCGCATTCCCCAAATAGCGCCTTCTTCTCCCTGTCCGGCTAATTTGTATTTATAATGCCAAAATCGCCGAAGCGCAAGCCAGTCCCACGTTTCCCGCGCGTCAGAAAGACCGGATACCGGTTAATGGGCGCATCGCGGTGGTTGTATGAACGTCAAGGTTGTGGCCGCCCCAGCAGTGCGAATGCGTTGGTCAGCGAAACATATTTCTGGACGGACTCATGCGCCCCAACACGCCGGTTGCCCTCCAAGACCATCCTTCATGAAAAACTATAGTCTGCGTCCCTTCTGTCAAGGTATTCACATCTGTTTGGCATCATCCCTGTAATGCTTGATAGTACAATCGGTAACTCCAGGAACTCGTCGTAAAAATCCCGCGAGGCACTGCCCCACGGGATTTTTCTCTTCAGTCGAGCAGGACATCAATTCCGTATTTCATCACGAATTTTGCCACTTCCGAACCTGCCATCAGATATATTGGCGTTCTTTCTATTTTCTTTGAAAGCTCAGCAAATGCTTTTTCAAGAGCTTCCGTCCGATTTCCCGTCGTGATGATGAGTCCCATCGAAGCCTCAAACTTACCGATAGCGGTTTTTAGTTGGTCAACCGCTTCCGTATTCCAGTGGTCGCCCTCGTATGATTTTATCTGCACCACTAAAGTCTGCTCGCTTTCAAGTTCCGATACAACCCCGGCTTTATAGGTAACGATCAAATCCGCCCCGTAGTCCGTCCCCCATCCCGAACCGTTCTCTTTTACATCCGTTACCCCGGGGATTTTGCGGAAAATTTCCGCCATCAAATGTTCAAGACGTTTCCCGGGATTATTCGCCTGAAGCCTTTTGGTAAATCCTTCCAATAGCTCACTTGTCTCCTGCTCCAGGTGGAATTTATCGGAGACCTCTTGCGTAGTCTCCTCTCTCAAAAGTTTCAGTGAACGCTCAAACTCATCAACACAATGTATTTGCCAAAGGCTGCGCTGTAATTTTAGCCGGGAGCTCAGATACGGATGGACGCGAGGATCGTTTCTATCGAATGTGAATACGTCCTCAACGGCAAACGTATAACGCCCATCCTCCCACGGAGAAGGCACGTTTTCCTGGTAGGTGTATTCGCCAACAATTCGCCCCGCAGTGACTTTTCCATATTCCGGTACATTGATATGAAGAATCCAGTCACCCTTTTTGAAATCCAACAGCCGGTGCGCGTGAGACCAGCAGTTTCGCTCATCTTTGCTCATTTCCTGCCAAGAAATATCTTTCAGGCGATTCAAGTCGCAGTTCGGAATATAACTATAAAGATATCGCGAAATGTGTTCTTTCGTGATCGAATCATAAACAAATGGAATGAGGTCATCGGTCGGCTTATTATAAGCGTAAACATTGTAATCAGACATAAGAGTCCCTCCCTGTAGGATATAGCTTGAAACTACGCGTCCAACAGAATTGGCTTTCCGTCGGACGCGCATTGCTTGTACTATTGCATGAAGCAATATACAATACTGTTATGTAGTGACCTTTTGTCAAGTCCCATTTTGAAAAAATTTTCAGCCAAGAGGCATTTTGAAAGAACCGTAGCCCAGTTTCCGGCAGAGCCACTCTGTTATACGCGGATTGGATACCGCAGTGGAATGGTTAC
>JAFSWT010000001.1 GCA_017444395.1 Schwartzia sp. (in: firmicutes)
CATAGACACCGATTTCGTTCTCATGGATGCCGGATATTTTACTGACGACAACATTGATGCCCTTTACAATGCAGGTATCGAGTTCATCACCAGATTGCCGGAGCGTAACAGGAATTTGTACAGCGCCATCCTGTCCGAGGGACAAGACAAGCTGATAAAGCAGGAGAACCTTATCCGCTATAATAACAGGGCTGTCTACATGATCCGGATCGATTGCAACCTTGGCAAACAGAGGCACGAAGGATTCGCATATCTTGGATTCGATGTTGACAGGGCTTCCGATGAGACACATAAAGCTGTAAAGCGGTTAGCTGACAAAAAACTTACTGACGAACAATTCCAAAAAACGCTGGATTCCGCAGGATTGTTTGTCATTGTATCATCGCTTCCTTACCAGTCTGATGAAATACTGCCGGTGTACTACATACGGCAAACTATAGAGCAGTACTTTGACATAAGCAAAGGCTCATCCAAGCTTACCCCGCTTAGAATTCACAGCGAGCAGGCTTTATACGGGCATCTTATTTTGTCAATGATCGCGGCCACGATAAATATACGTATCATGAACACAATAAAGCAGTATCATGATGACCGGGACAGTTTGTTCATGTCCCTTGGCAACCAAAAATGTTTGGTCTACAGAACACAGGTAAACACTTGCGAGCCTCAGGCCATAGCGAACGAGTTTTACAAAAAGTTCAAGATCGAATGTCCGCTGTACTTGAAACGTAATGGCAGGACACTCGTCCCGCAATATGAGTTGCCAAGGCACAGCGAATATCAGGTGTAGTGACAACATATACTAGGGAATTTAAGATAACCTTATCGCACTCAACCAAAAAAGAATAAAGCTGCTGGAGGAGACTGCCCAGCAGCTTTACAAGGAGTGGTTCGTGCGCCTTCGCTTCCCCGGATATGAAACGACGCCAATAGAGGACGGCGTGCCGAAAGGGTGGCGAATAACCAAGATTGGTGAATTATGCACATTAACGCATCAAACGGTTTCCCCTGCTACCCTTCCAGCAACAGTTCCGTATATTGGCTTAGAACACATGCCAAGAAATGATTTTTGCTTGTCAACATGGGGGGATTCGTCCGATATAAGCAGCAGTAAATATGTGTACCATGCAGGAAATATCATTTTTGGCGTAATAAGACCATATTTTCACAAAGTCGGTTTTGCTATCAATAACGGAGTAGTTTCAAGCGATAGCTTTGTCATGGAGCCTTTACAAGCGTATTGGGGGTTATTTTTGCTCACAGTCTCCAGTAATGCCTTTGTAGAAGTAATCTCACAGACTTGCAAGAGCGGAACAAAAATGCCAAGAGCCGATTGGAAGCAAATGGAAAAATATCCGGTGCTTATTGCTCCTGATGAAATTCAAACTTCTTTTGAGAGTATAGTAAGGAAGATTACACAAGAAATACAAGCTCTGGCATTTCAAAACAAAAACCTCATCAAGCAACGAGACCTTTTGCTGCCGCGCCTGATGAGCGGCAAATTGGAGGTTTGAAGCAGAACCTTTAAGCAACCTTTAAGAACCTTTAAGCGACTTCCCAAAACCTGCCAAAGCCTGCCCAAAACTTACCCGAACCCGACAGAACCGTGCAAAACCCGACAAGTACCGTGCAAAGCTTCAAAGCCTTGTAATATCTGGAACGAAGCTGCTAAAACCTGCCAAGAACTTACCCGAACCCGACAGAACCTAAAAGCAACCTTTAAGAACCTTTAAGCAACTTAAAAGTCTGCTATAATCTCCTTATGGCTTCAACGAAATTGCTTCGTATGTGCGTCGAGGGTCGAATTTATTTCCGTGTGACTTCACTAAGTTCATATCCATCAAACGGTTTAACCGCTTCACGACTGTAACATTGGACTTTTTTACATATTTGGATAATGTTGTGCAATTGGCTTCGCCGCGATTGAGCAGATAGGAAAAGATGCCTCGCTCGATTTCATCTAATTGGGCCCATGTTTCCTGATCGACACTTTCGATGGTATGTATATCTTGACGCATTTTGCGTATGACAATATTGTTTCTCAGCACCAGCTTCAGGGATTGCTCCTGCTCGCTGTATGTCGGCGCGTCAAGGAAAAACTCTTCCATATCGCTGTATATTCGTTTGACGCCCTCGTTGAGCTCCCGTACCCAACCAAATTCCGTCAATACGCGGGCAATACGGGGATTGCGCGAATAACGTGTTTCCTTCATATTTTGCAAGGTCACGATATTGGGCAGCTTTCCCGGACTCTCGATTTCCAAGCGGTCGTCGTACATGCTCACTTTGATAAAGATTCCGCTTAGTGCGTATTCCCGATGCGTCACGGCGTTGACGATGCCCTCCAACCATGCGAATTCCGGGTATTCGGGAACAATCCGAAACTTGCCGTCCCCGTCCAGCATGGTAAATTCGCGCAACTGTGTACTGATAAAGCTTTTAGCGTTATCAAGGATACGCAATAACGGAAACTCAATGCTGGTATCCCGAACCAAGTTGATTGCCGTTCCGACTTGGGCGGAAGTACCCTCGTAACGAAGGAAACGGATACGGCAATTCGGATAGAACTGCGCAATATTCTTGGAAAACAAAAGCACTGCCGCATTGGTAAGATATTCCTTTCCAGCTTCCTTTTTCAGGAAACCGCGCGCCCGCAGTAATTGTTCGTCCGAAATGTTTTCCGCGCCGATTCGCGCTTTGTATTCCGCGAGAAGGTCGGCGTCCATATCTTCCATTGCGGCGTCCCGATTCACTTCGTCTTCAAAATGACGCGTGCTTTTGGCATATTCCAAATTTCTCAGGTCTTCGCCCAAGAGTTCCTTGGTGCGATCCCCGATGCGCAGAAACGTCCGATTGCTGGAAGTGCGGATCACCTGATCGACGCTTTCCTGAATATGAAGCAACAGAAGATGATCCCGCTGTCCCTTGACATTTGTGATTTCAAGGAATTCTTCTTCATATCTTGGCATTGGCATACAGCAATCCTTCGGCGCATTGACGAGATTGTTGACCTGCTCGCTCCCTAATGCGTCGACGCCTTCCAATATGCGGTTTTTTTCATCAATGCCGATGACAATCGTACCTCCGCCGGCATTGGCAAACGCAGAAATGGTTGAGGCCAGGTCCGAAGACTTTACCTTTGCCGCTTTTCGGTCAAAATATTTGTTTTCATCTTCTTTTTGCATATATTCCAGCGTAAGTATTCGATTGATATCGGAGCGAATCTGCATGGATGTTCATTCCTTTCGGACCTGGTTAGTTTCATGTATCATAATTCGTCAAAGGGGAAAATAATCCTGCAAGTTACGGCACGCGCACAAACTTTTTGCTATTGGTTTTCGATCACGATTGAAAGCATAAGGGGGCTTTCCTATGAGTCAGTTCATTTCGGAAGACGATATTGAGCAGGCAAAGGGCTGTCGTACGATAACGTGCGTTAGATTCTTTCTCAAAATGTGCATTTATTGGCGAAGTCAAAAAGAGGGCGGAATAAATGAGTGCCCGGTCGCTCTCCCCAGGCATTTTCCTGGCGTTAATCGACTATAGACCATAGCATATAAAAACGGCTTGCTTCGTTTAGGAGGCAAGCCGTTTTTGTGGGCATTCGGTGATGATTATTCTGTTATTGGACCTTGAACTGCTCCACCGCGGACTGGAGGTCGCCGGCCAGGGTGGCCAGGGCGCGGCTGGCGGAGGCAATTTCCTGCATCGAGGCCGATTGTTCCTCGGTGGCGGCGGAAACGGTATGTGCCTCGTCGGAGTTCTTGGAGCTGATGTTCTTGATGGAGTCCATCGAGGCCCGCATGGACTGGCTTTCCTGAGCCATGTCGCGGATGCGGTCGGAGACGCTGCTCACGCCATCGGACAGCGAGGTGATGGCGCCGGAGATCGACTCGAAGACACCGTCGGCCGTCTGCACCGCTTCCATGCCGTTGTTGACGCTCTGGGAACCTTCGTGTCCGGCGGCGACAGCTTTCTCCATGTCGCTCTTGTTGCGGTTCACCAGGTCGGAAATTTTCCGCGACGACTGCTCAGACTGCTCGGCGAGTTTCCTGACCTCGTCGGCGACGACGGCGAAGCCGCGGCCGTGTTCGCCGGCCCGGGCCGCTTCGATGGCGGCGTTCAGCGCCAGGAGGTTCGTCTGTCCGGCGATGTTGGAGATGAGTTCGACGATGGACTGGATTTCCTCCGAACCACGGGAAAGCTCGTTGATGGAGTTCTGGATCGTCTGGGTCGTCTCGTTGATCTTGTTCATGTGACCCACGACATCACGGATGGAGGCCCGGCCGTCGCTGACTTTCTCCACCGCCTCATGGGAGACGGAAACCATGTTGTCGGCCTGGGAGGCAATCTCGGTAGCGCTCTCGGCGATGCCCGATACCGTCTGATCGGCACTGTCCGCCGCTGTGGACTGCTCGGTCACACCCTCAGCAATCTCGGTGATGGAGCCGGCTACCTGATTCGCCGCCTCCGCCGACTGGTGCGCCGAGGCGGTGAGCTCTTCGCTGGCCGCCGCCACCTGCTCCGCCTGGGAGCGGATGTTCTTGAGCAGTGTCCGCATCGTCTTGCGCATTTCGTTGAAACCGACGGCCAACTGGCCGATTTCGTCACTGGATTCGATGGCGATATGGTCCTGACGCAGATCGCCGCTGTTGATGACCTCGCACTCGTCGCGGAGTTCACGGATCGGGTTCGCCAGTTTCTGGGCGATGATCACGATGATGACCGCCGCCAGCAGGATCGTCACGATGGAGATGCCCCCCATCGCTTTGAGCAGCATCCGGGAGGCCGCTTCCACCTCGTCCACCGGGGCGCAGGCAATGGCAACCCACTTGCGTCCGGTCAGATGAACCGGCGCCATGACGGCTTTGTTCTCAACGCCCTTGCGGGTCTTATAATAGGTGGAAAGAGGTTCCTCAGACTGCACCGACTGCTTGAAGCTGTCCACCAGGCGCTGGTCCAGCGGCTGCTCGGCGTCCGAACGGGTGAGGTCGAGTTTACCGACGGCGTCGGGAAGCTGTTTGTAGCCGATGCAGATACCTTTCTCATCGATGACATAGACATAGCCGGTATCCATGTACTGGAAGGCGCCCACGATGTCGGACAGCGACGCCAGGCTGACGGTGCCGAAGACGATGCCCGTCACTTTACCGGCGCTGTCCTTCACCGGATAGGCCATGATGGTGATGAGCTTGCCCGTGGTGCCGGAGACGGAGGGACCCGTCATATAGGGCTTGCCGCTCGAGACCACAGCCTTGAAGTAATCACGGCTGCCGCGCTCCATATCGACGTTCTTATCGCTGACCGCGTGGCCGGCAAGGTCGGCGTAGGCCACCATGTCAAAGCCCTGGGTGCGGCTCTTCATCGCGGCGCAGGCCGCGACTTTCGCTGCCCGGTCGCCGGTCTTGATGGCCGGGTTGTCCGCCAGCTCCTCGAGGCGGACCGACTTCTCGTCCATGATCTTTTCCAGTTCCCGGGCCGCCTGTCCACTCAGAGCCCGGGCGATGGTGTCAGCGTTCGCCACCAGTTCCTTGTTGGACAAGTAGTAGCTGATGGCGGAGAAGATGATGAAACTCAGCAGGAACAGGGGTAACAGGATTGCGAGGAATTTTGTCCGGATACTGGTGAACATGGCAAGACCTCCTGTTGTTGAATTACGATACAAATATTCATCTCATCATATCATTTGAGAAAATCCTGGTCAATGCGCATAATCCGTTCACTTTGTCTGATATTTTAACGTTTGGGCGCGGACCGTGGCGGTGATTTCTTTCGCTGCGCTCACAAAGGGAAGGCGTCTGACGAACAATCCGCCAGACGCCGATAGAAGGGGTGGGAGCATTCGATGGAATGCTATGAAAAAAGAAGGGTTTTTGAGGAGGTGTCCCGGGCTGCCACCAACCCGGGACAAGCTGCATCGCAGCTGTTAGGAAAAAGAAATGAGGTGATATCTCGTCCCGCTGGTGTACCGGCACGATGATCATTGTGTCAGTACATTAGGGAGGAACCGCTGGAGGAGCCCGGCAAAGCGGCCCTTGCCGGGCTTGGCTGCGGGGTAGGCAGCCAGGGAATGAACAAAAGCTATTCGGACCGTCGGCAAGTGACGGGAACAGCCCCGAAGGGAAAACGCGAAAGCCATCCTCTTTCGCGGGGAACGGCCGCCATCCTCCGGGGAGAATGGCTTTAGCTATGACATTGGGAGGGTTAAACGAAAATGAAAAGGGCTCGTTTCCCTCAGAGGAAAGAGCCCGGAATCTCACAAAGCGCCTAACGCGCCCTCTACGGCGCGATGCGTCTCGCAAAATCCCCTTCCCTGTTCCTCGCAGGTCAAACGGTGATTGTCGATCAGGCAGTTCTCCTGGCTCCAGATCATCGCTCCTCTGCGCCTTCCCGGGGAAAAGCCCCAGTGGCCTCTGCAGGTTCGCTCCCTGTTACAGTGACGGGATCGCGTTGGCATTTACCAACTTTCCTATTGAGTCTTTCGACACCTGATCCACTCGCTATTCGATTGACTATAAACGCATTATAGCGTGTCATTATGATTTTGTCAATAGAATTTTCATTTTAATATTCATTTTTTCTTCATGTGACCAACGATCATAGGGGCGTTGGCTGTCGGATCCCCGGAGGGAAAGGCGTTCGTCAGGCGATTTCATGGGCGTGCAGGAACTCGGTGTATTTCTTGCTGGGCATGGGCCGTGAGAACAGGAAACCCTGCCCGTAGTTGCAGCCGTTTTCCAGCAGCAGCGCCTCCTGTGCTTCGGTTTCAATGCCTTCGCAGAGCACCAGCATGTCGAGGCTGTGGCCGAAGTTGACGACATTCCTGAGGATTTTCTGTCCCCGTGGCGAATCCTCGGAGGCCAGGAGCATGGCGCGGTCAATTTTCATGATATCCATCGGTAGCCTCTGCAGCATGGAGATGGAGGAATAACCGGTGCAGAAATCGTCCATGGCGATGGCGTAGCCCATTTCCCGGAGCGCCGCGACAATGGTGGGCGCGTCCATACCCTCCGTCTTCGTCGCGTAGTCGATGAAGGCCGTCTCCGTCAGTTCCAGTTCCACTGCCCTGTGTGGCAACGGGTAGAGATTACGTATTTCGCCCATGCGCTTCACATAGCCGCTTTCGCGCATGTGCAGCCCTGACTGGTTCACGGCGATGGGGACGATATGCTGCCCTTCGCGCTCATAGAGCTTCTGCAGCCGGCAGACGTGCTCCAGCATATAGTAATCAAAGGGAACGATGAAGCCGTTTTTCTCGAAGAGGTCGATGAAATGTCCCGGCATCAAAAAACCCAGCTCGGGACTCTGCCAGCGGACGAGGGCCTCGGCGCCGATGACGCGGTGGGTACGGATGTCGTATTTCGGCTGGAGCCAGACCTCGAATTCCTCTTCTTCCAACGCCTTGTACATCAGGTCTTCGATTTTCTTTTCCAGCACGCGCCGGTCCTGCAGCTTGCTGTCGTAGAGTCCGATGTGCTCGCCGTTGACGTCGGCTTCGTTGCGGGCGATGGCGGCGTTCGTCATCAACTGCGGCAGATGGATGTCGCCCTTTTTGGGGACGTCGCAGATGCCGATATGGTAATTCATGTGGATGGAGACGCTGCTGCCCTTGATCTCCGCCGCGTCGTTCATGACCTTGTCAGCCGCCTCCAGAGGCGTCATTCCCTCCGGCTTCCGGAAGAGGATGAACATCTGCGAGAGTTCGGAGCTGATGGAGTCGTACAGCAGCCAGTTGTTTTTCCCACGTACTTCATGGATGAGCTGCGAGATGCCGTCAATGAGCACCTGCTGGTCATAGGTGGCCTTCAACAGGTCGAAACGGTGCGCTTGAAGGCTCATCAGGTACAGATTTCCCTCCGCCCGGTCCTTCTTGTGCTTTTTCCTGATCAGGCCCGGGACGAATTTCTCGAACCAGCTCATGGTGTGGACGCCGGTAAAGGGATTCACGTAGGCGGCATCAAAGAGCTGTTTCGCCGCTTCCCGGCGGGAGCGCACGATATAGAACGCCACGCCCGCAATTGCCAGGGCGATGAGAAACGATACGCTGATGGCGGTAAGCGGATTCTCGTAAATAAAGGCGCGCCAGCTCTTGCGGCTGTGGGTATTCGCGATATACTGGCTGCGGATGGCCTCGATCCGCGTCCGGCCGAGATGGGCGATTTCCTTGTTGAGGATGCCCAGCAGTACGGGATTGACGCGTTCGCTGATGGCCATGACGAGGTGCTGTGACGCGACGCTCTGACCGGTGGTGTAAAGGTTCCCGTATCGGCCTGATTCCAGCGCTTCGTGGACCGTACTGGACTTCGCGAGCAGGAAGTCCGCCCGGCCCTTGCTCACCGCGTCGTAGCAGTCGGTGAACGTATCGCACCACACGATCTGATCCGGTGTGTAATGCGATTGAACGAATCCACCGATGAATACATGGCCCCGGGGACAGGCGACGCGGGGCTTCTCGGGCAGGGACTCGTAGCGGCGGCGGACGGGGATGTACTCAGAGACGAGATAAGGCGAGGTGATGTTGGCATTTACCTCGTGGGCCCGGTTGAAGTTCCTGTCGAAGAGCGCGACGGCCTCGATCTCGCCGGCGGCCAGTCGCTCCAGCAGCCGTTTGTTGTTCTCCTCCTGCACCGGCTCAAAGCGGAGGCCCAAATCCTGACTCATGATGGTGAGGATATCGGGAATGATTCCCTTGGTCATGTCGCCTTCATAGTAGACGATGGGCGGTTGGTGGCCGGAAAAGCCAATTTGGAGGGTAGGATGGGCGCGCAGGTATTCCTGTTCCTCGTGGTTCAGGATCAGGGGCTTGCCCGCATCATCCGACATGCCGCGGGCCCGGAAATTCGGGTCGATGGCCAGCGCCTTTTCGATGCCAGTCTCGATTTTTTCCCGCAGAGCCCGGTTTCCGTGTTTGACGGCGAGATAGACATTCGTGGGCATGAGAACGCGCTCGACGGGAAATGTCTCGTCGGGCTGGAAGTCGCTGGAAAGGTAGCCATCCACTACGCCGCCGCGGACATCGAGATAGAATTGCTCCATATTCTCGTAGGGAACCATCTCAAAGGGGGCCAGGTCGTCGTCTTTCGGCCGCTCCCGGTAATAATCCACCAGCGCACCGTATACCGGCACAAGATAGGCGATACGCAGCTTGTGCGCCGGTTCTTTGCTGGTGTAATGACGGGCGAGGTATACGGGAGTCGCGGAGATGACACGGTCCAGCATGTCGAAGGCCTCCGAGTCCCTCGGGGAGCGGGAGACGACGCCGGCGAGCACGTCAATTTTGCCTGTCTGCAGCGCGTTCATGGCATCTTCGGTCGAGACCGGAATGTATTCGGTCCGGAAGCCGGCATAGGCCATCGCTGTTTCGAGGTTCACATAGATGGCCCCGGTGTAGTCACCGGACGCGGTCTTCGTGAGATAGATCGGGGAATTGAAGTACCCGACGCGAATGGTCGGCCGTGTCGCGTGGCACGGGTCCGCCAGCGCCAGAAGGACCGACATGGCCAGGAACAGGAAGCGAATCAACCGGCGCATGAGCAATCCCCCTCTCCCATCAGAATTGGCTTTTCCGGTTTACGTCATACAGGAATACTTCCCCTTAGAATTACTTCGACAAATTCGTGAAAAATCCTTTCACATAAGCATGAAATCGCGATAAAAATATTCACCGGTTTTCCCCTCCCGACGCATCTTCAGCGGAAGATTTCGACGGTTCTGCGGGAAAAATAGAAAAATATCGCAATTTGGTATGAAGTTTTCAAAGATACAATTGTATATTTCCGGGAATGCGGGTATAATATTATAATGCCGCGGCAGGCGGCAAAAGTTCAGTAAGCAGGAAGCAGGCGTGGCATGATTGAGCTTTCCCATATAGAAAAGGTATACGACGGGCCCGACGGGCCCATGACGGCGCTTCGGAACATCGACATTTCCATCGGGCGCGGTGAGATTTTCGGCATCATCGGGCTTTCCGGCGCCGGCAAATCGACGCTGATCCGCTGCATCAACTTGTTGGAGCGTCCCACTGGGGGGCAGGTCATCGTGGACGGCCAGGACCTGACGGCCATGTCGCCCTCACAGCTCCGGAAGGCACGCAAGAAGATCGGCATGATTTTCCAGCACTTCAATCTGCTGTCGTCGGCGACGGTCTATGAGAACGTGGCCTTCCCGCTGCGGCTCGACAACACGCCGGAGGACGCGGTGCGGGAAAAGGTGGAGAAGCTGCTGGACCTCGTCAGCCTTGCCGACAAGGCGAACCAGTATCCGTCACAGCTTTCCGGCGGCCAAAAGCAGCGCGTGGGCATTGCCCGGGCACTGGCCTCGGAGCCCCAGGTCCTGCTCTGCGACGAGGCTACCAGCGCCCTCGACCCGCAGACAACGAAGGCCATTCTGGCATTGATCCGGGACATCAACCGGGAGCTGGGGCTGACGGTGGTGGTGGTCACCCATGAGATGAATGTCATCAAGGACATCTGCGACCGGGTGGCGGTCATCGAGAACGGCGTCATCACCGAGCAGGGGCCGGTGCTGGAGGTCTTCACGAAGCCCCAGCGGCCGATGACGAAGGAATTCATCAGCGTGGTGATGTCCAACGAGCTGCCGGTGGCGTTCCGGGATCAGGAAATCTCGCCGGACCCGTTCCCGGGGGGCAAGCTGCTGGTACGGCTCACCTTCCTCGGGGAGAGCGCCGACGATCCCGTCATCGCCGGGCTCATCCGGCAGTATCCGGTGGAGGTCAGCATCCTCTACGGCAACATCGACCACATCAAGGACACCCCTTACGGCCGCCTGTTGATCGGCCTCGAGGGGACGCCGGAAGCGGTGGCCCAGGCGATGGACTACCTGCGGGCGCGGGACCTGGAAATCGAGGTGATCGGCTATGTCCGCTGAAATGGTTGACCTCCTGCTGAAAGCGCTGGGCGAGACCATCCGCATGGTGGCGGTCTCCATGGTTGCGGCGACGCTGGCCGGCATCCCGCTGGGGGTGCTGCTGGTAACGACGGCCCGGGGGCAGATTCTCGAGTGCGTTCCCTTCAACCGCGTTCTGGCGGGCATCGTGAACGCCGTCCGGTCGGTGCCCTTCATCATCCTGATGGTGGCGATCATTCCCTTCACCCGGCTGGTGGCCGGGACTTCTATCGGCACCACGGCGGCCATGGTGCCGCTGACGATTGCCGCCATCCCCTTCATCGGCCGTCAGGTGGAGACGGCGCTGAAGGAAGTCCCCTACGGCCTCATTGAGGCGGCGCTGGCCCTCGGCGCCACGCCGATGCAGATCATCCGGCGCGTGTATGTCCCCGAGGCCATGCCCGGCATCATCGCCCAGCTCACCACGGTAGTCATCGCCCTGGTCGGCTCCTCGGCCATGGCCGGCGCCATCGGCGGCGGCGGTCTCGGCGATCTGGCAATCCGTTACGGGTACCAGCGATTCCGTCCCGAGGTCATGCTGGCCACCATCGTTGTTCTCATCGTTCTTGTGCAGCTCATCCAATTCGCCGGCAACCGCCTGGCGAAGAAGCTGAACAAAAAATAAAAATGGAATACGTTGCCAATGACGTTGCCAAAGGCGGCGGTTCCGCAGGAAAAAGAAAGGAAAGGGAGATTCACGATGAAAAAACTGTTCCTCTTGTTCACGGCCTGCCTGCTGGCGGCCTTTGTTGCCGGTTGCGGCGGCGGCGGTCAGAAGCCGGCCTCCTCGGGTTCCGGCTCCGGCGCGGCACCTTCTTCGGGCGCGGCGGCGAAAGTCACGTTGAAAGTCGGCGCGACGCCGGTGCCCCACGCGGAAATCCTGGAAATCATCAAGCCCCAGCTCGCCAAACAGAACATCACCCTCCAGATCGTGGAGTTCAGCGACTATGTGCAGCCGAATCTGGCCCTCAACGACAAGGAACTCGACGCCAATTTCTTCCAGCATGAGCCGTATCTGACGAACTTCGTCAGCGAGCACAAGAACCTGAAGCTGAAGAACGCCGGCGGCGTCCATGTCGAGCCGATGGGCATCTATTCCAGGAAGATCAAGAACCTCGACCAGCTCAAGGAAGGCGCCCAGATCGCCATCCCCAACGACCCGACGAACGGCGGCCGTTCCCTGATCCTGCTGCAGAAGGCCGGTCTCCTGAAGCTGAAGGACGGCACCGGCGTCAAGGCCACGGTGCAGGACATCGCCGTCAATCCCAAGAACATCAAGATCCAGGAAGTCGAAGCGGCCCAGGTGCCCCGGACGCTGGAGGACGTGGACGCGGCGGTCATCAACACGAATTTCGCCATGCAGGCGCAGCTGGTGCCGACGAAGGACGCCATGTTCATGGAGGACAAGACCTCGCCCTATGTCAACATCCTGACGGTTCGCGAGGGCGACGAGAAGCGTCCCGAGATCCAGGCGCTCTTGAAGGCCCTGCAGTCAAAGGAAGTCAAGGACTTCATCAACGAGAAGTACAAGGGCGCGATTGTTCCCGCGTTCTGATGTGACGATGATACGATTTTGAAAAACGGCTCTCATAGTTCCTGTCTGTTGCCAAAGCCCTGCGCCTGGCACGGTGTCCCCAAGAGGCGCGCCGGGATAGGGGCATGGGAGCCGTATTCTTTTTACGCCATGATGGCAGGAGGGAAATGCGATGCAGAAAAAGAAAGACGACGCGGAGACGAAATCCTCCGCGAAGAAGAAGGGCAAGGGTGTCGAGGCCAACCAGAAGGCGCTGAAATTCCAGGAATTCCTGATGGAGAACGACATCAATGTCTTCAGCACCGAAACGCTGGACGACGACTACCAGACGGTGGTCTTCCGTTCCCGGGTAGAGGCCAAAAGCCAGATACTGCCGCTGGCCATCTTCATCGACACCAGCGTCTTCACGCTGATCCGCACCCAGATTGTGACCGGCGTTTCCGAGGCGAAGCGCCCGCGGGTGTCGGAGTACATCAACGAGCTCAACGTCAAGTACAAGATTTTCAAATATTACCTGCGCCCGGACGGCATCGTCTATCTCGACATCTGCCTGCCCTTCGTGGAGGACACCTTCGACAGCAAGATGATCCAGCTCATGCTCAGCGTCCTCGTCCAGCATCTGGAAGAGGTCTATGAGGACTTCATGGAGTGCGTCTGGTCCCGCGACAGTGCGAAGGAAAAGGAAAAAGAGCCGGCGCAGGAAGCACCTGCGGAATGAAATTCGGCGGAGGATTGCCATGAAATACACGACAAAGCAGCACGTGGATGACCTCATCGGGCGCTATCCGGCGCTCAGCGTCTGCCGCCAGGATATGCTGACGGCACTGGGTGCCCTGTGCCGAACCTATGCCAAGGGCGGCAAGCTCCTGGTCTGCGGCAACGGCGGCAGCGCCTCCGATGCCCAGCACATCGTCGGCGAGCTCATGAAGGGCTTTCTGAAAAAGCGTCCCGTCCCGGCGGCACTGCGGGAAAAATTCCGCGACGTGGCGCCGGAATCGGCTGACTATCTGGCGGACCATCTGCAGGGGACGCTGGCGGCGGTGTCACTGGTGAGCGAGACGGCGCTGACTACGGCGTTCGCCAACGACCAGGCGCCGGACCTCGCCATGGCGCAGCAGGTCCTGGGGCTGGGGCGCCCGGAGGATACGCTGCTGGGCATCAGCACCTCGGGGAACTCGGCCAATGTGATTCACGCCGTGACGGCGGCCCGGGCGCTGGGGCTGGCGACGATTGCCCTGACCGGGGAAACCGGCGGAAAGCTCAAGGGCCACGCCGACGTCACCATCTGCGCCCCGTCCCGGGAAACGTACAAGATTCAGGAATACCATCTGCCCATCTACCACGCCCTCTGCATCGCCCTGGAAGAGGAGTTCTTCGGGGAGTAGCCGGCGGAGTGGGGGAGAAGAAAGGACAAGCGCCATGAGAGTTTCCGTATTGCAGCCGAAAATCGCCATCGGTGACCGCGAGGCGAATATTGCCGCCATCCGGCGTCTGCTGGAGCAGGCGGTGGCCGACGGGGCGGATACGGTCCTGTTGCCGGAGCTATGGGACATCGGCTTTTACCCGCGGCCGCTGGCGGACTACGCCGACCCGGAGGGGGCGCGGGCGCAGGCGGTCCTGGCAGAGCTGGCGGTAAAATACGACGTGGATATCGTCGGTGGCTCGGTGGCGGCGAAGCTGGCGGATGGTGTCCATAACCGCTGCTACGTCTTCGACCGCGCCGGAACGCTGCAGGCCACCTACGACAAGGCCCATCTCTTCTCGCCGGCGAAGGAGAACAAAGCCTTCGTACCGGGGCGGGACATAGCCGTCTTCACGCTGGGCGGCGTGAAATGCGGCGTCATCATCTGCTATGACCTGCGCTTTCCCGAGCTGGCCCGGCGGCTGGCGTTGCAGGACATCGCCGTGCTGTTCCTGCCCGCCGCCTGGCCCACGGTGCGCCTCGCGCACTGGCGGCTCCTGAGCATGGCCCGGGCGGTGGAGAACCAGTGCTTTGTCGCCGCCGCTAACGGCAGCGGCAGTTTCGCCAACGGCGTCGAACTGGCGGGCCACTCCCTGCTCATCGATCCCTGGGGGGAATGCCTGGCGGAGACCGGGGTAGAGGAAGCGGTCATCACCGCCGCCTTTGATTTCGCGGTACGGGAAAAGATCAAGCACACCATCGACGTATTCGCCGACCGCCGGCCGGAGCTGTACGGCACACCGTGATGTTCCGCTTCCAATCGGAAAGTGGCAGCATTTCAAGCCAAAGGAGGAGCCGATGAGAGGACGTACCGCATTTTCCTTTATCCTCGCGGGGGCGTTGCTTCTCGCGCCCTCCGCCGCCGCGGCCGCTGATGACGGCCGGGGGGAGAATGTCCCACCGCCGCGTCGGGAGAGCGCGCTGGAGGAGTTCCTGCGCCGGGCGGAGCGGCGGACCGGCCCGGCGGTTAGCGCCGTCCGTCCCATGCGGCCGTGGCCGGTGAAAACGAAGGACAACGGCGGCACGCTGCTGTTCTCCGACAGCCCCGAGTATGTGAAGTCCTACGGTATCCTCTACTCCGATGTCGTAAAGGGCAATGTCCGCGTTTTCTGCTACCATCTGAACGAGACATCGCGGCCGGGAAAACTGGCGGTGGTACTGGAAAACGAACGGCAGCGGCGCACGCGGGTGCGATTGCTGCGCTCCGCCCTCGCGACGCCCAGTGACAATTATCTGCAGGTCGGCAAGGAAACGGAAACCGAATATATGACGCTGCCCCAGCGCCGGCAGAAACTCACCGTTGAGCCCGCCGCCCGCCGCGTGCTGGACCCGCGGATGGAGACCGTGCTGCTAAAGCCCGGCGAGCTCGGCGCCGGCGTCTATGATCTGAAGCTGTCGGCGCCGCTCCGGGTGACGGTGGTTTTCTGTCCCGAAAATGCCGACCCCGCCGCCTTCGTGACCGGCGCCCGTCTGCTGCCCCGCGATGAAGTCGCGCTGCGTGGCACGTTCCCAAACATGAACCGCACGATTAAGGCGAAACGCGCCTACCGGCCGGAGCGGGACGGCATCGTCTATATCCCCATCGGCGACGACCGGAGCGACCTCTACAAGGAAGGCCGGGACGCCACCGACGGGAAAGTTGCGCGAAACGACGGGAATTACGGTGTCCTTTACCGCTTCGAGATTCCCACGCGGGGGGAGACGCCGACGCATCTCTGGCTGAGTCCGCTGGGCGGTGTCTACGCGGGCGCCGTGCGCGTGCGGTGCGGCGACGAGGAGCGGCTGGTCGCGACGCCGACGGACCGGCTCTTTTTCGGGGAAAAGTCCCCGGGCGGTCTCCCTGATGTCTTCGACGGGGAAATGAAGCTGGCGCCGGACTTCGAGCTGGCCGATCTCGGCCTCTTTCCGGCCGGGGAGAAAATCACCGTCGAGTATTCCCCGCCCGGCGCCTCGAATCTGCCGGCGCTGTTAATCCTTGCCCCCGGGGACGGGAAAACGGCTGCGGCCAATGCGTGCCGGACCGAAGAAGAAGAATAACCCTCAAAATCAGAACGCCGGACGGATGGATGAACCGCCCGGCGCTTTCTTTATTCGTCGTTTCTTTCTGTCTTTTGTGTTGCGTGGGCGTGCAGAGCATCGCGGAGCGCCTGCCACAGGGATCGCGGGCGTTGCGTTCCGGCCCGTTCGCCAGCGGCTCGCTTGTCATTAGAATCCGGTTGCTAATTCTTTTTCACTCAAAATAATACTATATTGACTCTTTTTAGATACTATAGTAAAATTTGAATTGCGAAGCTGAAGAAAGTTCCGGAGACCGGCAACCGGCTGCGGAACGGACGAAATGAGGACGATTGACAATGGCGTTTGACAGGGCAGAACTGTTGGACAGGCTCGCGATGGCGCTGATGGCGAACCCCGGAAGCACCATGCAGGAGTTGGCGGACAGCGCGGGCATCAGCAAGGCGAGCCTGCACCGCATCTATTCGACAAAAGAGAAATTGCAGGCCATCATCGTGGAGCGGGTGCGGCAGGTGTTCGCCGAGATCCGGCAGGCGATACGGAAACCCCACGAAGATTACCGGGAAGCGCTGCGGGAGCTGGTGGCGATTCATTGCCGGAACAGCACCTATGTCCTTTTCGTCGGGAGGGACGATTTCTTCGTGATGATCCCGGCGCAGGAATGGGACGCGTATTACAGCGATCTGGAAGCCTTCTTTCGCGAAGGGCAGGAGCGGGGAATCCTGACGCTGGACTTTTCGGCGGGCGTCATGGGCGATATTTTCATCAGCCTCGTCACGGGCCTCCTCGAATGCTGCCTTTGGGGGCATCTGACGGAGCGTGTCCGGGAAAGGACGATTCTTCGGGCGCTTTTGGGCGGAATCAGGAAACAATAAGGATACGCCCGCCATGTAGCGGAATCGGTAAAGGAGAAATCAAATGTCACTGCTGGCAAGGGGAATCACCTACAGATCGCTGTTGCGGTTTGCCGCGCCGACCATCCTTTCCTTGGTGTTCCTGAATGTCTATTTCATCATCGACGGCATCTTCGTGGCGCGGGCCGTAGGAACAGCCGGACTGGCGGCCGTCAACCTGACGATGCCGCTTTTGGGCGTGATGATGGCGCTGGCGACGATGATCAGCACCGGCGGCAGCGCTAAAATCGCTTCGCTGCTGGGGGAGAAGAAGACGGAACTGGCGCGGAAGGGTTTCACATTTCTCGTGGTGTTCTGCGTCTTCGGCAGCACCATCCTCGCCGTGGCGGCGCTGCTTCTTTTGCAACCGCTGCTCGGACTTCTCGGCGTCGACGCCGGGATTTTCCCGCTCTGCCGGGCCTACATCGCCCCGTTGCTGATGTCCGCCCCGTTCATCATGGGCGGCGTGATCCTCGACGGCTTCTTCATCGTGGACGGGCGGCCTTCTCTTTCGATGATTTCGGGCATGGTTGGCGGCTTCATTAATCTCGCCCTCGATTATCTGTTCCTGTTCCACTGGGGGATGGGTATCGAGGGGGCTGGCATCGCCAGTGGTATCGGATACTCCTTCGCGGCGCTGATCGGGCTTGCCTATTTCGGCCTGTGGCGCGGCGGGACGCTTTTTCTGGTGAAGCCCGCACCCTGCTGGGGCATCCTCCGGCAATCGGTGCTCAACGGCGTCTCGGAAATGGTGACGATGCTCTCCGCCAGCGTTGTCATTGTCGTAACCAATAACCTGATGATGGAATTTGCCGGGGAAAACGGCGTTGCGGCCATCTCCATCGCCGAATACGTGCAGCAGCTGCTGACTTCCGTCTACATGGGGTATGCCGGCGGCGTCGCGCCGTTGATGAGCTACAATCACGGCGCGCGGGATTTCGTGAAGATCCGGCGGATTTTCCGCTTCAGCCTGCGCATCATCGCCGTGTTTGGCATACTGACATTCCTGCTGGGCTTCGCTGTGGCGGATCCGGTGGTAGCAGCCTTCGCCGGGGGCAACCGGGACGTCTTCCAAATGGCGGCGCATGGTTTCCGAATTTTCGCGTTCAGTTTTCTCTTTGTCGGCTTCAATGTCTACGCTTCTTCGTTTTTCACCGCGTTGAACGACGGCCGGACTTCGGCGATTCTTTCCTTCTGCCACACCCTCGTTTTCCTGCTGGGCATGCTGCTCCTGCTACCGCGTTTCTTCGGCATTAACGGTGTATGGCTCGCCAATCCCGCCGCGGAGATATTGGCGATGGGCCTGGCGTTCTGGTTGTTCCGGGAAAAGGGGAAACTGTACGGGTTGTGAGGCGGACAATAGGGCGTAAAAGAGAATTTGAACATGATTTGTGCAAGGGATATAATAGTTTCAAATGGATGTGTGAAATCAGCTGGCAGATCGGACCGTTCCCGATAATCGCCAATGATTGACGCGATGAAACGTGCTGTTCATTTGGTTTCTGTTTCTATACGGAGGAAAGTCCATGAGAGAACTAAATGTGAAAGAATATAAGAAATTTGAAGATATTAAACAGATCCGTTCAGATGGATCCGAGTTTTGGAGTGCCCGTGAACTGGCAATCGCGCTCGATTATACACAATGGAGAAACTTCAGCAAAGTAATTGACCGGGCAATGATAGCCTGTGAAAACAGCGGGCACAGCGTTTCAAACGATTTTGCTGAGGTCAGCAAAATCGTGGCGGCCGGGGCAACATCCAAACCAAGAAGAGATTATGAACTGTCCCGATATGCTTGTTATCTCATTGTGCAAAACGGTGATCCACGAAAAGAAGTGATTGCGCTCGGTCAAACATATTTTGCAATCCAGACCTATCGGCAGGAAGTGGCTGACCATTTCAACCAACTTGACGAGGACAGGAGGAGGCTTGTCATTCGGGGAGACATCAAGCAGTGGAATCAACTGCTTGCCGAAACCGCTCACGACGCTGGAGTGATCACGAACGAAGAGTTTGCCATCTTCCAAAATGCGGGCTATATGGGCCTGTACGGCGGCCTTGACGTAGAGGGTATTCACACCAGAAAAGAACTGGAAATCGGGCAGAAAATCCTTGATTATATGGGCAGCACGGAATTGGTTGCCAACTTGTTCCGGATATCGCAGGCCGAGGAGAAACTCCGAAAGGATCATGTTCAAGGAGCAGCGGCAGCAACAAGCGTCCATTATAACGTCGGCCGTGAAGTACGCTCTGCCATTAAGAAGATTGGTGGCACGATGCCGGAGGATTTGCCAAAGCCGGAAAAAAGTATCCAACAGATTGAAAAGGAACAAATTGCACGGCTTAGAGCAAAGGCGAGAAAAGGAAAAATCATGTTGGACGAATAGCTTTTCAAAAAATTTATTGTTCCGACACAATTTTGACACAGTCCCCCGCTATACTACAGACAACGAAGAACAACACAACTGAATTTCAGGAGGTAATGAAAATGAAAAAGATGATGTTGGCGGCTATGGCGGCAATGGTGATTGGCTCGACGGGGACGGCGCTGGCGGCGGCGCCGGAGGACGGATACTGCCGGGACAACGCGCCGGCTATCGAGACGAGCTACGCGCATTGCGGCGGCGGGTATCACGGCCGGGGACGCGACGGCTACGGTTGCGACGGGTACGGCTACGGGCATCGCGGCGGGTACTGCTACGACAACGGGAACAACGAGGGCTGACACAAAAAAACAGGTGATGAGGAACGAGAGGTTCCCCATCGCCTGTTTTTTTGTGCCAAATGGCCGAAATCATGGGCGCGACAGCCCTTTGGGGGCGTCCCGAAAGTCAGAGTGAATCGTGGAGCGGGTACCACAGGAATTCGTGGCTCTTGGTCTCGTGGGCGTTGTATTTCTTCTTGTTCTCCAGCGGCTCAAAGGTCAGCGGTGTGCCGCCGTCGCCGGTTACGCCGACGGTTACCGGGACGCCGGCCTCGACCTCCTCCGCCGGGAAGTCCAGCACGACGCCGACCCGCTGCCAGACCTGACTGTCAAAGAAACCGGGCTCAATGGAGCGCTGCAACGGCGCGTAGCGTACCCGGGACGGCGTCAGCACCTTCCCGTTCTGAGAAACGGTGATTTGCGCCGCCAGGAACGATTCCTTTTCAAAGCCGCGGATATCGAAGAGCAGCCGCAGCTGATAGACCTTCGCTACCTCGGCGAAGGCGCTGAAATCCCGGTTGCCGCTTCGCGTCTGGTCAATCTGCTCGTTCATCACGCAGCAGAAAGGATTGAGCCAATAGGCGTCGGCGTCGGCGCGGCGGTCGTTCTTCAGGAAATGGCCGCCCTGCAGGCTCTCGGAGGAATCCATGGAGAGATAGGCGAAATTGACTTTACGGGGCGGAATCAGCTTGTTCGCCTTGATCTGGGCTTCGCTGATCTGCTTCTCGGTAAGCGGCTCGGCCGCGAAGGCTGCCGGGACACTCCCCAGCGCCAAAGCGGCCAAAAGCGCCGCGATCGTTTTCTTCATTGCTTCAAAACTTCCTTCCTTGTAGCTGGTATCATTTCGCGGGCGGTTCCTCGTCCAGCAGGAATGCCCGGAACGCCACGTTGCCTACTTTCATGCCCGCCGGTGTGAGCCGCAGGGCGTCGCCGGCGTCCTCCATCAGCCCTTTCGCCGTGAGATCGGCGATGACCGGCGCGTACA
>JAFSWT010000024.1 GCA_017444395.1 Schwartzia sp. (in: firmicutes)
CCAAAGAATGCCGGTAACGCGACGGCTTCAACCGTTCCTCCAGCATCCTTCGACAGGCTTCGTAATCCATCATCGGTACAATCCTTCTTTTTTGATATACTGTTCCACCGCCGCCGGCACGATGTACTTGATGGAAGCCCCCCGGCGCACCCGCTGCCGGATATCCGTGGAAGAAATCGAAAGCTCCGGCGTCGCCAGCGGATGGATGCGCTCCGCCCCCAGGCCCCCCAACTCGCGCCTGAGCCGCGCCAAATCCGGCTCGGCACCGGGCCGCGAGGCGGCGATGAAGCGGCAAAGCCCCAGCAGTTCCTCCACCCGGTCCCAGGTGGCGATCTCAGCGATGACGTCAGTGCCGATGAGGAAAAAGAACTCCGTGTCCTCTCCCCGCTCACGCTGCAGCGCATAGACCGTATCGATGGAATACGAGGGGCCGGGCCGCTTCATCTCAATATCCGATACCCTGAAATGCGGATTCGAGCAGGTGGCCAGCACGGTCATCAGATAGCGGTGATGGGCCGCCGTCACCTGCGAGGCCGGCTTATGGGGCGGCGTGGCCGCGGGAATGAACAGGATTTCCTCCAGCCCGTACTCGTCCCGTACCGCCTCGGCCATCATCAGGTGACCGACATGGATAGGGTCAAATGTCCCGCCGAGAATCCCCACCCGATGCTTTGGGCCTGTTGTTGCCTGTAGTCCTGTCACAGCCATCACCTTTTCCCGAAAAACATATACGCGCTGCCGCAAGCCGCCAGAACCGTAAGCGCAATGATTGCCGCCGCCCGGGCAAAGTCAGCGCCGTCGTGGCGGTTCTTGGGATCGCACCAGTACTGCCGGAGCGTCCGCCCGTAAGCCCGGAGAACATTCATTTCCGAATCTGCCCCTGCCCCATGATCAGATACTTGGAGCTGGTCAGCTCATTCAGCCCCATCGGGCCGCGGGCGTGGAGCTTCTGGGTGCTGATGCCGATCTCCGCCCCGAAACCGAACTCGAAACCGTCGGTGAACCGCGTCGAAGCGTTCACATAGACCGCCGCCGCGTCCACCTCCCGCTGGAATCGGCGGGCGCTCTCCAGCCGGTTCGTCACGATGGTCTCCGAGTGGCCGGTATTGTAACGGTTGATATGCTCAATGGCAGCGTCAAGGCTGTCCACTACCCGCACCGCGAGGATGAGGTCGTCGTATTCCGCCGCCCAGTCCTCCTCCGTCGCCCGGCGCATCGACGGCACGATGGCGCGGGCCGCGTCGCAGCCCCGGAGCTCCACGCCCTTTTCCGCCATCTCCGCCGCCAGCCGGGGCAGGAAGAACGGCGCCGCGTCCTGATGCACCAGCAACGTCTCCATAGCGTTGCAGACCGCCGGGCGCGAAGTCTTGGCGTTCACCGCGATCCGCGCCGCCATCACGAAATCGGCATCATCGTCCACGTAGGTATGGCAAACGCCGGCCCCGGTCTCGATGACCGGCACCGCGCTCTCCTGCAAGACGCGCTGAATAAGTCCCGACCCGCCCCGGGGAATGATGACGTCCAACAGCCCGGTGAGCTGCATCATCGCCTCCACCGCCTGACGGTCCGTCGAATCGATGAACTGGAAGGCCCCCTCGGGAACACCCGCCCGGTAGGCCGCCGCAGACAAAAGATTGCTCACCGCCCGATTCGAGCGGATAGCCTCGGAACCACCCCGAAGCAGCACGGCGTTGCCTGATTTCAAACACAGGCCGATCGCGTCCGCCGTCACATTGGGACGGGCCTCGTAGATGATGCCGATGACGCCGATGGGCACCCGCACCCGGCGGATATTGAGTCCGTTCGGCCGCACCGTCTCCGACAGCCCCTCGCCGATGGGGTCCGGTAACGCCGCTGTCTGGCGCAGACCGTCAGCCATCGACGCCAGACGTTCTTCATTGAGCATCAGCCGGTCGAGGAACGAACGCTTCGTGCCTTTGGCCTCCGCTTCCCGCAGGTCCTCGGCATTCGCCGCCAGCACCGTCGCCGCCTCGTCCTCCAGCGCCTGCGCCATCGCCCGGAGCGCCGCGTCCTTCACCGGTCGCGACAGCACCGCCAGTCTCCGCGACGCCGCCTTCGCTGCCTGCGCCTGCTCTCTCACCATCGCCGCCAAATCCATGCCTGCCCCCTCCTACTCAAAAAGAAAAGGAAAACGGCTCCCGTCCGTTTTCCTTCATTATCTCACGCCAGGCGCGCCGCGTCAAGGAAACCCCGCGAATTTCCCGCCGCCGGTACGCATTCTTTGTTGCGCAAACACAATCATTCTGGCCACACAGGCATGACACCATATTTGTTTCTGCCGTCCCGGAGATTCAATCACTGCATCAGCCGGTCTGCCATAGTGAATCCATCCCTGTGGGATTACACCCCTTTCCTCCTCAGATACCCCCGCACGTCGAACGACTGAAACGCATAATCAAGCGGCATATAGAGCGGATGGCGGGGATTGCCTTTCCTGGTCAGGCTGCCATAGGTGTACCACCTGGCACTTTCACCGACCGCCTCGTATATCCGGGCCAGGGCACGGCGTAAGAATTTTTTGCCGGGCATATCGATCATATTTCCCCACGCACACCACACCGCGTGAATTTGGAATTCTCTCATCACCGCCATTACGGCCCTGAGATTGTTTTCGCTCCATCCGTCCATTTCCTTCATTTCTTTGGGGCGCGGGGTTCTCTGTGGATGAAGGTTCATCATGATCCAGCCGTCATAGCCTTTCGCATTGGCAATGCTGCGTACTTTGCGAATGGTAGGGTCCGCATTATCCTCACCGGGTTTTGCCCGGCTGGGGTTCACGCCCAGGACGAGAATATTTCTCTCTCCGGGCCATCCCAGCACATACCGCTCGGAATCGTTGCCCAAATAAACCCAGCCGGCGGGAATCCCCTCACGATTACGCCGATAATCGCTCAGGGCGCGGAGCGCTTCGTCATCCAGCGCCACCGGGCAATCCCGTACCGTCTCTCTTGCCAGAATCGACCTCGCCATGTCACGCGTCAGACAGAATCTGTTGTTATAGTTGATGTCAATACAGGAATCGGGATCTGTTGCCCTGGCGACAAAGGAGAGCAGATCGTGGATTTTCACCTCTGTGGTATCCGTGGCGTTCTCGTCTTCCTCGTCCAGTCCCATGAAGAATTCTCTGTCCGAGGTATAGGCTTCGATGCGCATTGTGCCGTCGTAATCTCCGCTTTCGGCCCATTCATCATATCGCCGCACTTCGCCTGGCGGGAGCAGGAAAACGCCCTCATCTTTCATGCGCGCAGAAATCAAATGCAGCACATCGGCCTCATTCTCAGGGGTATTGTCTTTATTATAGCGGCGCAGCGCGGCTTCGATGACAGCTTCGCCTTGCATTGCCTTCCCTCTCTCATGGTCAAAGCGGCGCAGTACATCCTTCATATCCTCCGGGAGGCGCTCCAGGCATTCTTTTTCCAGCGTTGGGGTAAGCCCATAATATGCCTCGGCTATGCTCCCGGCAATGCAAGCGGTGGTATCCGTATCTCCTCCCAGGGAAACGGCGTTTCGCACAGCATCTTCAAAGTCCGTGGATTCCAGGAAAGCGATAATGGCCTCCGGCACCGAGCCCTGGCAAGTGACATCCATGTGATAGGCCGGACGAATCTCGTCCAGGGTGCGGGAGAGGTTGTAGCCAAACTCGTCCTCGATATATTTTTTGATGGTCTCCCTGGATTCTCCCGTCTGGGCGAGAAATATAGCGCTGGCCACCGATTCCGCCCCTTTGATCCCTTCGGGGTGATTGTGCGTGACTTCTGCCGTAAGGCGGGCTACGGTTCGTGTCAGTTCTACGGTATCGTACAGCCACCCCACTGCCGACACCCGCATGGCCGAGCCATTGCCAAAACTGCCGTAGGGCTTGGGCTCTTTTGCTTTCAACCATTCGCGAAACATGCCCCCGTATCCGGCGTGCGGATACTTGCGCCCCCAATGCTGCAGAGAAGATATGACTACCGCGCCAATCGAATCGTAGTCACGTAGCACACGAAGCAGCGCGTCCGCCACGGCTATGGTCATGACGGTGTCGTCGGTGAAGCGCGATTTCCCGCTGAACAAGGGAAACGCCTTCGTCTTTTCGCCCCGGTCAAATTCGTAGGGCGAGCCAATGATGTCCCCCAATATAGCTCCGTACATGGTAATTGCTCCCTTCATAACTCATTCGGTGAATTTCTTCGCCATCCGCATTGCCGCCGCTTTGTGAGTCTCACGAAGCCCTCGCGGCTCCTTGATTCCTATACAGTCTCCGTATTGCAAGGCTCCATACTCCGACTACACATTCATTGGCATCCCCCCTGACCGTGCCGTGCCTTTCCCTATCCGGCAATACCATTATACCACCAAGGACAGGCAAAATATTGCCTATAGAGAACCCTCCAGAGGGTTTTTCGGCCGGTTTTTCATTTTTCCCATTGTCTTTTATTGCTCCTTCCTGTATAATGATAGAATATTCTTTTATGCCATGAATATAACCGGGGCCGGAAACGCCCCGTGAGCAGCAACAGGAAGAAGGACAACTCCATGGGAAATACGAATCGCAAGCATATCGTCATCGTCGGCGCCGGGTTTGGCGGCGGCATGGTGGTCGGGCGGATGATGGCTCCCAAGGATGACAACGCCCCCGTTGGGCGCGAGGTGACACCTCCGGGGCCCATCGTCTCTATCGGGGAGTTCACGAGCAACCTGGCCGGGCCGGGCCGCCATGTCATCAGCTTCTCCCTGTCCCTGGAGCTTGTGAACAAGGAGGAAGCGGTTGCGCTTGTCCAGTCGCAGGGGTGGATCGTGAGGATACGCAACGAGATATTCCTCCTCGTGAAGGACAAGTCCTATGAGGATCTGACCAGCGCGGAGGGAACGCTCCAGTTCGCCGGCGACATCAAGAGGGTGCTCAACTCCATCCTCCCGGATTTCGGCGGAGAGGCGCCCATCACCCAGGTCCTCTTTGAGTCCATCGTGGTTCAGTAGCCGGGGAGGAAATGATGAGGACGCGGGTTTTGACCCTGACAGGAAAGGCGGGTGAGCGGCTGTGACCCCTGACGTGTTGTCCCAAAGCGAGATTGACGCACTCTTGAACGCGGTGACGGCGGGCAATGTTGACATCAA
>JAFSWT010000025.1 GCA_017444395.1 Schwartzia sp. (in: firmicutes)
AAACGGCCGTCCGCGAATGTTCAGGCAGACGGCCGTCGTTTGTAATTATAAATATTTCGGAATAAGGGAAACGATAGAGCGCCTCTTTCCTGTCTCCCCTACCCTCGCAGGGCCAGGTTCACCAGGAAGGCGGCGGCGACGATCCACATGACCAGATTGACCTGCCGGGCTTTGCCGGTGAGGACCTTCATCAAAACGTAGCTGATGAAGCCGAAGGCGAAGCCGTTGGCGATGCTGGAGGTCAGGGGCATCATGATGATGGTCAGGAAGGCCGGCAGGCCCTCGGAGAAGTCGGTGAAGTCCACGTTCATCACCCCGGTCATCATCAGCCCGCCTACGACGATCAGGGCCGGCGCGGTGGCGAAGGCCGGTACGATGCCGATGACGGGGGCGAAGACGAGGGCAATCAGGAACAGGGCCGCGGTGGTCAGCGCCGTGAGTCCGGTGCGGCCGCCCTCGGCGATGCCGGCGGCGCTTTCCACGTAGCTGGTGACGGTGGAGGTGCCGAACAGGGCGCTGAGCATGGTGCCGATGGCGTCGGTGGTCAGGGCCCGGTCAATGTTCTCGATTTCGCCGTTGGGTTTTATCAGGCCGGCCCGCATGGTCAGGCCGATCAGGGTGCCCATGTTGTCGAAGAGTTCGACGATGGTGAAGGTGAAGATGATGGAGAAGATGCCGTAATGCCAGGCGCCGGCCAGGTCAAGCTGGCCGAAGGTGGCGGCCATGGAGGGAAGTTGCAGGCTCATGACATCGCTGATGGAAGTGGGCGCCGGGGAGAGCCCCAGGGCGATGGAAAGCACCGTAACGACGGCGATGCCGATCAGGATGGCGCCGCTCACCCCCCGGGCCATCAGCGCTCCGGTGAGGAGCAGGCCGAAGCAGGAGAGCAGGACCGGCGGGGCGGTGACATGGCCCAATGTCAGGAATGTCGCCGGGTCGGGTACGATGAGGCCGGCGCTCTTGAGGCCGATGAAGGCGATGAAGAGGCCGATGCCGACGCTGATGGAGACCTTGAGGTTCTGGGGCACGGCCTGGATGATGGCCTGCCGGAGACCGCCCAGCGTCATCAGGAAGAAGCAGACGCCGGAGAAGAAGACGCCGCCCAAAGCCACCTGCCAGGGCAGATGCAACGTGCCAACGACGTAGTAGGCGAAGAAGGCGTTGAGCCCCATGCCCGGGGCCAGGGCCACCGGATAGTTGGCGGCGAGGCCCATCATGGCGGTGGTCAGGGCCGCAATCCAGATGGTGGAGGCGATGGCGGCTTCCTTTGGGATACCGGCATCAGCCAGGATGTTGGGGTTGACGAACAGGATATAGGCGATGGAGATGAACGTCGTCAGCCCTGCCACCAGTTCGGTGCGGACGGTGGTTTTTTTCTCTTTGAGATGGAAGAATTTTTCCCAAAAGCCTTGCGGGGCTTCGGCAGCGGTCATAGATACCCTTCCCTTCGGTTGAAATGGAATTCTTTCTTATTATAACAAGCAACGCGCGTTTATTCTACTCTTTGTTGGAATTTTTCTTTCCGTCACGAATCCTCCGGCCGTCGCCGGGAAAAAACGGCGGTGTATCGGAGCTGCGCTCGCGGGGCACGGCGGCAAAACGGAAACGGGCCTGCCGCTGGGGCAGGCCCGGAGGATTCGGGGATTCGTGCAAAGCTGACGTCAGACGCGCCGGAAGCGCGGCTGTAGTATTAGCCGGCGATTTTCGCCGGTGAAGCGGCATTCATGAGACGGTGGAAGAAAACGTCGGTGAGACGGACCTCGATATGGCGGGCCGTCCCGGCGGAAAGACGCTGGCGGGCCGCTGCCGGCAGGGTGTCGAGAAGGGAGGCCGCGCGGGCCGCTTGTCCGGCGCGGGCCAGCCACAGCGATGCCGTGTAAAGGGCCGTCGCGTCAAGGGCGCTTTCCTGCCCCGCCGCGTCAAAAAGGCGGATCGTCTCGCGGCAGGTATCCACCACCAGCAGATGATGGCCGCCCACTCCCGCTTTGCCGTCCAACAGAAGGCGAATGGCTGCCGTCGTCGGCCGCGTGCCCGCCGCCGCGTTCCAGAGCAGGTATTGGGTACCGTTGATGATGATCTTTTCCAGCTGACGCATGAGGACCGCCTCCATTCTTTGCCCGGTGAGGGCCGTTTCCCTGTTTTCGCAATCAGTATAGCAGGCAGGAAAAGCAAAGTAAATCGCAAAAAGTGACAAAACAATGGAAAAAAGTGCTATAATGAAATCGCCGAGGAAACGACGAATCCGTTAAACCGAGGTCATGCCGGGGGAGTATTTCGTCGTTCCCCCCTCCCCCACCCTTCCTTTCCGCATATTTTCCGGAGGTGTTTCCCTGATGGCTGACGATCTGGCCGCCCGGCGCGGCTATCTGGTGGAGGCGTTTCGCGTCTTCCGGCTGCAGGACAGCGCTCTGGCGCCCATCCCGCCCCACTATCACGACTTCCACAAGATCATCCTGTTCCTGTCCGGCGAGGCCGGCTACGTCATCGAGGGCCGGGAGTGGCAGCTGGCCCCCCGGGATATCATCCTCGTCCGGGCCGGCGACATCCACCAGCCGCTCCCCGCCCCCGGCGTTCCCTACGAGCGCCTCATCATCTACGTCTCCCCCGCTTTCCTCGAAAGCTGCCGGCGCGGCGACGATCTGGCGCGCTGCTTCGCGCTGGCCGCCGGCGACCGGGGCGTCCAGCACCTGGCCCCCGGTAGCGCCCACGACCTCCTGTTCCACATGGAAAAGCTGGAACGCACCGCCCGGGAGGGCGGCTTCGCCCATGACCTCTACACGGAAATGCTGTTCATCGAGTTCATGATCCTGCTGAACCGCGCCCTGCTGGGCCATGAGCTCGATCCCCTGCCGCCCCGCGTCCGCAGCGAAAAAATCCAGCGGCTGCTCGCCTATATCAACGACCATTTGACAGACGACCTCTCGGTGGAGCGCCTCGCCGCCGCCCTCTATGTCAGCCGGTTCCATCTCATGCGCCAGTTCAAGGCCGCCACCGGCTACAGCCTCCATCAGTACATCCTGAGCAAGCGCCTGCTCCGCGCCCGGCGTCTCCTCCTCGATCAGCCGGGCATGACGGCGGAGGAAGCCGCTGCCGCCGCCGGCTTCGCCGATGTTTCCGGCTTCTTCCGCGCCTTCAGGCGGCAGTTTCACACGACGCCGGGGGCGCTCCGGGCCGCCGCGGCGCCGGGCATTTCCTCCGGGGAAAAATCTCCGCATTGACAAGCGCCGGAAAAGATGGTATGATAACAAAAGTCTGAGGGAGCGTTCCCTCGTACCGGAGTGGTACTCAAGTGGCTGAAGAGGACGGTTTGCTAAATCGTTAGTGGGGCAACCCAGCGGAGGTTCAAATCCTCTCCACTCCGCCAGTATGACAAGAATTCAGGGCATCGGATAATCCGATGCCCTGTTCTTTGTTAATGGGGCAGTTTTATCCGGACAGGATGTTTTGGAAAAAATGCCCCCGATAGATTTGCCCATGAAATCATTTTTTGGCGGCAAGACACATGAAACATCAAATCGTCATGGGCCTTGTTTTTGCATGATTTGTTCTATTTCGCCTTATCGTTACGCATGTTCAAACAAATCCTCGTGTGTGCCCGTGCGCATCAGATACAGGCACAGAACATCAGCTTTTATTTGATAGACGAGCAACCAGTCGCTTTCGATGTGGCATTCCATCACATCATGGTATTTGCCTGACAACGGATGCGGACGGCAATGCGCAGGGAGTTCCTGTCCCCGGCGAAGGGTTTCTATCACATCATCGAGCTTCGACATAGTAAGCCCGTGCTTCCTGGCTCGTTTGTAGTCTCGCTTGTAGGCATTCGACCATGAAACATCAAGCATCCAGATCACGCTTCATTTCTTCCATGTCCGAATACCGCTTGCTCATGCCGATGCCAGCCATAGCATCGTCCAGGACCTTGCGGGTTTCGGCATTGGGATAGTAGCGGCTTGCCTTAATGTCAAACGGAATTCGAGCCTGATTGACAATCGCCTTGGCATAGAGATTCATGGCAGTGGATACCGTAAGCCCCATATCGGCAAGCATCGTATCCAGTTGGTCTTTCAAGTCTTTATCCATACGGAATTGTACGGTTACTGTGGACGGCATGAAAATCACTCCTGAATGAATTGTAGTTCTTATGACGGTGTTTGTGCTTCATCTGAATGTATATTACCACATACTCCCCGGCGCGGCAAGCAAAATTAGGTTGAAACATTTAATCCTGGTATTGACAGATTTTTGGGTAAACAAGAAACCGGACATCGGATTCCCGATGCCCGGTCATTTTTTTACTCTGTGTATATTTTCAAAAAAGGTTGACAGGGTGTTTGCCTCAGCCCAGATTGTGGCGGAACAGCCAGCCCGCCAGCGGGAACGTCACGGCGGCCACGGCCAGCATCGGCACGAAGTTCCCGGCGATGGCGGAAAGGCCGCAGCCTTCGAGATAGACGCGCCACACCGAGTCCAGCGCGAAACGCAGGGGGTCGGCGTAGGTCAGGATCTGCAGCGCCTCGGGCATATTCGCCACCGGAGTGGCGATGCCGGACAAGAGAATCATGGGCATCAGCAACAGGAAGCAATAGACCATGACCTGCTGCATGGTGGAAGAGATGGCGGAGATGGAGAGCCCGATGCCGGTACAGCTCAGGGTGAAGACGAAGAGCACCGTCCAAAGGGTGAAGGGATTGCCGGCCATCGGAACCTGGAACCAGAAGCGGCAAATCAGAAGCACCAGCGTGGACTGCATCATGCCCATCAGGACCGGCACGGCCGCCTTGCCGATCAGGATGACCGTCGGCGAAAGGGGTGTCACCAGAAGCTGGTCGAATGTCCCCTGCTCCCGTTCCCGGGCGACGGAAAGGCCGCTCAGGATCAGCACCTGGTTGAAGGCCAGCATAGCGATCAAAGACGGCAGGAACGTCCAGCGGGTAATCAGGTTCGGGTTGTACCAGGCGATGTTTTCCAGTGTCACGGCGTTGGCTTTCGGGTTCCGCTCGGCGTTGAAGGCGGCGGCGATGTGCTCGACGTAGCCGCTGGCGGCGGTGGCCGTCATGGTGTTCCGCCCGTCGGTGATGACCTGGATGGGCGAGGCCTCGCCCCGGTTCAGTCTGGTCTCGAAGTCCGGGGGAATGGAGATGGCCAGCATGGCCTCGCCGCTGTCGATGGCCTCCGCGATCTCATTGGAGTTGGACAACGTCCGCACGCGCCGGAAGGCCGGGGAGCCGTCGATGTCCGACTCGAAATCCGAGGCCGCCGCGCTGTGGCTCCGGTCCAGCACGACATAGGGGGCGAGGTCCAGATCGTAGGTCGCCGTGTAGCCGAAAAGCATGGTCTGCAACAGCACCGGCACGATGAGGATGAAGCGCGTCCGGGGGTCGCTGAGGGTCGCCAAAAGCTCCTTGCGGATCATCCAGCGCACTTTTTCCCCAAAATCCTTCCAGGCGTCCAATCACTCCACCTTCTTTCGCGTGGCGAGAAACGCCAGCCCCAGCAGCAGTACGGCATAGGCGGCGAGAATCGCGCAGTTCTTCCCGATCAGCGGCCAGTTGTTGCCCGCGAGGAACAGGGATTTCAAGAGTTCCAGATAATAGGTGGAGGGCAGGGCGTGCCCCACCGCCGCCACCCAGGCAGGGACGCTGCGGAGGTCGAACAGGAAGCCCGAGAGCATCATGGCGGGCAGCAGGCTCATGACGAGGGAGACCTGGCTGGCCAGGAACTGGCTTTTCGTGGCGGCGGAAATCAGAAGCCCCAGTCCCAGCGCCACGAAGAGATACAGCACCGACGAGACGACCAGCATGAGCAGGGAGCCATGCAGCGGCACGCCGTAGAGGTAATGGGAGGCCAAAAGGCAGAGGAAGAAGCCCAGCATAGCGATGCCGAAATAAGGAATCATCTTCGCCAAAAGCAGTTCCTCTTTTCGCACCGGCGTCACGAAGATGGATTCCAAAGTCCCCCGTTCCCATTCCCGGGCCATGACCAGCGAGGTCAGGAAGACGCCGACAATCGTCGTGATCAGCATCATCAGGCCCGGCACGAAGTACCAGGTGCTGGAATGGGCGTCGTTGAACCACATGCGGCTCTCCACCGTCACCATGCCCCGGGGGGCGTAGCCCGCGACACGGGACGCGTTGAAGGCGGCGACGCCGGCCTCCACATAGCCGGTGACAGAGGTGGCCGTGGTGGGGTCGGCGCCGTAGGAGATGAGCTGGAGCTTCGCTTCCCGCCGCGCCAGTTTGGCCGTGAAGTCGGACGGCACGACGAGGATGGCGTTCACCTCCCGCGCGCCCATCAGGCGGACGGCCTCCCGGCGTGACGTCACGTAGCGCGGGGAGAAATAGGCCGAGCCGGACAGGAAGCTCACCGCGTCCTGGGCGGTGGGAGAAGCGTCCTCCAGCACGACGGCAACCGGCGCGTTCTTCACGTCGAGGGAGATGCCGGAACCGATGATGACGATCAGGACGATGGGCAGCACCGTCCCGATCAGCAGGCTGCTGTTGTCGCGCCAAAGCTGCACGAATTCCTTGCGGCACAGCGCCCGGAGCCGCCGGAAAAATCCGTTTCCGTTCATCCGGCCGCGCCTCCTTTCTCCCGCGCCTTTTCCACGATGCGGATGAAGACCTCGTTCATCGTCGCGCTCTCCCCGCCGTTTTGGGCCCGCAGGTCAGCGGGCGTCCCGAGGGCGCGGAGCTTCCCCTGGTCCTGGATCATGATGCGGTCGCAATACTCCGCTTCTTCCATGAAATGCGTCGTGACGATGATGGTGGTCCCCTTCACCGCCAGGTCCGTGATCTGCCGCCAGAAGTCCCGCCGCGCCAGCGGGTCGATGCCGCTGGTGGGCTCGTCGAGGAACAGGATGCGCGGCTGATGGAGCAGGGCCGCCGCCATGGAAAGGCGCTGTTTGTAGCCGCCGGGCAGGGATTCCGCCGGCGCGTGGCGGTAGTCCTCCAGATGGAACTCCCGGAGGATTTCCTCGAGCCGTTGCTTGATTTTCTCGCGGGAAAGGCCGTAGGCGCCGCCGAAAAAGGACAGGTTTTGCTCCACGGTGAGATTCCCGTACAGGGAAAACTTCTGGGCCACATAGCCGATATTGGCCCGGGCCTCGGTGCGGGCGTCGCGCAGGTTCACGCCGGCGACGCTGAGATGGCCGCTGGTCAGCGGCAACAGGCCGCAGAGCATCCGGAACGTCGTCGTCTTGCCGGCGCCGTTCGGCCCCAACAGGCCGAAGACTTCCCCGCGATGCACCTCAAACGAGGTCTTGTCCACGGCGGTGAAGTCGCCGAATTTCCGCACCAGTTCCCTGACCTCGATGATAGGAGCTTCTTTGGCGCGAAGCGAATCATCGCTGTCGATGCCGCCTTCCGGCGCTTGGTTCGCGTCGAGGGAGAGGGGCGCGAAAGCGAGGGCCTCCGTCTGGCCGGCGGCGTTCTTTTCCTCGTCGGCGCGGAGCAGGATCATGAAGCCGTCCTCCAGCCGCTCGGCTGCGGCCTCGAAGGGCAGGGGCAGACGGGCGCGGATCGCGTCCTCCGCCGCGTTTTCCCGCCGGATGAAATGGACGGCGCCGCGCTCCGGCACGGCATCCACGATGTGTTCCCGGTCGTCCAGCAACAGGCCCTGCAGGACGCGCATCGGCACGCCCGCCGGCGGCGTCATGCGATAGCAGCGCCCCCGGGCCAGCCCGCGCAGCTCCTCCGGGGAGCCGGATGCCAGCAGCCGGCCGTGGTTCATCACATAGACGCGCCGGCAGAGCTCCGCTTCGTCCATATAGGCGGTGCTGACGAAAATCGAGAGCTGCTCCTCCTTTGACAGCCGCTGCAGGATGTCCCAGAGCTCGCGCCGGGACAGGGGATCGACGCCCACCGTCGGCTCGTCCAGCAGCAACAGGTCGGGGGAACGAACCAGGGTGCAGGCCAGCCCCAGTTTCTGCTTCATGCCGCCGGACAGCTTTCCCGCCAGACGCCCGGTGAATTTCGCCAGCCCCGTCATGTCCAGCAGATGGGGAAACCGGGTGGCCCGCGTCTCCTCCGGGACGCCGTGCAGATTGGCGTAGAGCGTCATGTTCTCGGCGATGGTCAAATCCTCGTAGAGGCCGAATTTCTGCGGCATATAGCTGAGCCGGTTCTGGATTTCCTGCTCGTGGCCCTGTACGTCCATGCCGAGGACGCGCAGCGTGCCCTCGGTCGGCGTCAAAAGGCCCGCAATCAGCCGCATCAGCGTCGTCTTACCGGCGCCGTCCGGCCCGATGACGGCGGTCAGGCAGCCCGTCGCAAGTGACAGATCGATGCCGTCCAGCGCCGTGACAGGCAGCGTCCCCTTGGGCGTGAACCGCTTGACGAGTTCTTTCGCCTCGACGATATTCCCGTCCCGCATATCAAAGGGCCACCCGGACGGTGGCGGGCATCCCGAGCCGCAGCCGGTTGTCCGTGTCAGTGACATAGACGCGGATCTCGTAGAGAAGCGATGTCCGCAGATCGTCGGTCTGCACCGTTTTCGGCGTGAACTCCGCCGTGCCGGAGATGTAGCCTACCTGTCCCTCGATGGGCTCTTTCAGGAAACTGTCAATGATGACCTGGGCTTTCTGGCCCTCATGCACCTTGCCGAGGTCCGTCTCCCGGACATAGGCCCGCACCCATTTCTTGTCGTTCAACGACAGCTTGAAGACGGCGAGCTGGGGCGACGCCATATCGCCGACCTCCAGCAGCCGGGAGCGGATCACGCCGTCCGAGGGCGCGATGAGCGCTGTCTCCGACATCAGGTATTCCTGCCGCGCCAGCTCCTGCCGCAGCGATTCCAGTTTGGCCTCCGCCTGAGCGATTTCCTCGGCCCGCGGCCCGGCCACCGCTTCCTCGTAGGCCTGCTCGGCGGCCGCCGTCTGCGCAGCCGCTTCCGCTGCCTGGGAAATGGCCCGTTCGAGTTCCTGGCGGCTGACGCCCTCCGACTCGTCATAGACCTGCTGCCGGCGGATCATGACGCTCTCGGCGAATTCGGAATTGGCCCGGGCCGCGTTGAGGGTTTCCTCCGCCCGGCGGATTTCCTCGGGGCGCGTGCCGTTGTGAAGCAGCTCGACCAGGCTCTGCTGGGCCGCCACATCCGCCCGTGTCCTTGCCAGCGTCAGGGCCAGCTCCTTCGTCTCCAGCCGCGCCAGCACCTGGCCTTTCTTCACCGTGTCCCCCTCAGCCACCAGCAGCTCGCCCACGCGGTCGCTGCCCCGGAAGGCCAGCGAGACCTCGCGCACGTCCACGTTGCCCGACAGCTTCAATTCATGGGCCGACTGTTCCTTTTCCCGCTCGGCGCTTTGATACCAGAACCAGCCGCCGGCGGCGAGCAGCAGTACGAAAGCCGCGATAAAGATATTCCGTTTGTTCCCCATGCGTAACACTCCCCTTCTTGTTTGCCCCTGATTTCTACGCCATCCGGCGGGCAATCATCCTGTCCATGCAGTGCTGGTGCGGGACGCCGGCGCTGTCGCAGGCGAAGACCGGCTCCTCCATCCACTCGATTTTCCAGTCGCCGGCGTAATGGGAAAAGAGCTCGCCGGTCTGCCAAAAGAATTCCTTGCCGTGCTCCCAGTCCGGCGCCGTGGCGATGAAGCTCTTTTCCACGAAGGTATCGAGGACATGCAGCCCGCCCACGGCCGTATGTGCCTGCCAATGGCCCAGCACGCGTCGGCGATGCTCCGGCGGCACATATTCCAGTACGTCGGTGGAGTAAATCACATCGAACTCTTCGGCCAGCGCATGACGCAACAGGTCCGCCTGAAAGAAATCGACCGGGACGCCCGCCGCCTGCGCCAGGGCCCGCCCCTTTTCCAGACCGCTGGCCGCGATGTCGAACGCGGTGACATGGTAGCCGTTCCGGGCGAAAAACACGGCCGCCTGCCCCTCGCCGCAGCCCACGTCCAAAAGGCGGAGCGGTTTTACCGGCGGCAGGCGCTTCAGCACCTCAAATGCCAGGGCGTTGATGGTTTCGCCCCAGTAGAAGCCTTCCTGCCGGTACTTTTCTTCGTAATGCGTGGTGTACGTCTCATGCCCCAGAAGGTAATCGGTGCTGACGCCGAAACAGGCGGCGATTTTTGTCAGGACGCCGATGTTCGGCTCAATCTCGCCCTTCTCCCAGTTGGAGACGGTCTGGCGGGAAAGCCCCAACGCTTCCGCCATCGCTTTTTGCGTCAGCTTATGCTCCCGGCGCAGGGCCGCCAGTCGCGACGAAAGACCTTTCATGCCGAATCCCGCCTCTCTTTTCTCCGTGCTGAATATGTCAAATGAATATGACAAAAACACCCGGCCGCGTCAAATGTCTTTGACACCGCCGGGTGTAATACGCTTCCTGCCGGAATCGTCCCGTCTGGCGTTTTCCGTCCCCACAACACGCATAATCATCCCATCTTTCGCGAACCGCGAACCATCGCTGACTCTGTTTTCTCATTATACCATTTCCCGCGGACCAATGCAAAAGGGTTTTGCCCTTGTTTTCCGGCCCAGGAACAAAGAAAGGAGCGGCCGGACGGGTACGACAGCCTCCCGTACCGGCCCGGACGCTCCCCATTCTCTGCGGGGCGAAAGGGGAAAGACAAACCGCCGTTTCCTGCCGGCGTCCCCCGCAAAATCTGTGAAGCAGACGTATCAGATCACAACGCCGACAACCACAACTTCACAATCGACGACGGCTGTCGTGCCGATTTCCACCGCTTCCACCGTCGTGGAGGCCACGTCATAGGTCTGCACGACGGCTTCTTCTACCTCCGTGGTCATTTCGTCGCCGCCCGCCACCATTTTCAGCTCGGCTTTCGTCAGGGATTTGGGCGAGACCGGGAGAATCAGATAATGCAGATCCTCGGTGTTCTGGACGATGCGGACTTCCGACTCCCGGGGAAGCAGGGCATCGTTTTTCTCCGCCTTGTTGAGAAAGCGCTTCGCCATCTCCTGCACGGCCTCTTTCGTGTTCGTGTGGGGCAATACGAGATACTCGACGAACTTCGGCGCCTCGATGACTTTATAGGTCACGCCTTCGTCGAGGACGAAACCCGCCTCGGCCAGCACCTCCTCCGGGTCCTCAAGGAAGCGCTTCCGGTACGCCTCGTCCTCCCAGCACTTCACGACGATGTTGCCGTAGATCACGGCATTCTTCTTCTTGTCTGCCATTCTTACCATCCTTTCTGTTATAAGATTTTTGTCTCTATACATAATGGCCTGCAGCTTCACAGGCCGTTATGACGATGATGGGCCCGGTGTTTCATAGGGCTCCAGCAGCAGCCCCGCCTGCTCGAATTTCTTCAGGATAAATAACACATGGGCCGGAAACGCGCCGGTTTCCTCCATGAGTTCCCCGGCGATGTCGTAAGCGGATTTGCCGCCGGCCCGCAGCTTGTCCAGCACGTCGTGATACAGTGCCGGGGAGAGGTCGTCGGTGGCGAGGAATTTCAGCCGGAGGGTTTTGGCGCGGAAAAAGGCAATGCCCTCGGCCGTCTTTTCCAACGAGATGCCGGGACGGAGCCAGAGCGGTTGGTCCTTCGGAAACTCCGCCATCATATAGCGGTCAATCAGGGAGACGAGGAGACGCCTGAAGTCCCCGGCATCGGAAAATGTCTCCTTCGCGAGGAGGATTTCCCCGGTGGGGCACGCCTCCGACGCGCCGCAGGGCGTCACCAGCCGCACGGACTTTTCCGCCATATTGACGATGAAGCCGCTGATGCAGGAGATGGTGTTGCCGTCCTCCTGCGATTCCACCCGCACCGCTTTGTTTTTCCGGGCGCGGCCGGCGCTGGCGAAGCGGTTGTTCGGCGCTTCGGCGAACTGGGGCAAGAGCTCGACGCAAAGCAGCTCCTCTGGCGTGAAGGTCTCGAAAATCCGGTGCAGGATGTCGAGGCTCAGCACCGAGAAGCGGTGGACGCGGCGGTATGTTCTGAGTGTTTCCGCCAAATAGTTTTTGGTTCGTTCCGGTTTCCGCATGGCGGCCGCCGTGGTGATCTGCGGGGCGATGCCGAAGACGTCAAAAAAGTCATCGGCGAATTTCTCGTAGTCGGGATTGTCGAGGGGTTCGGTGGCGTAGTAGCAGGTGGCCTGCCCCGCCGCGTCGCCGATGATTTCCCGGGTGATGGTGAGGACGCCCTTCCAGAGGGCGGCGGTTTCGTCGTAGCGGCAGACCTTTTGGAGCTTTCCGGCCATGACGCCGCAGAACGGGCAGCCCACCGAGCAGCCGAGGTCCAGCTCGAAGGCCAGCGGCACATGGATGAGGGACTCGTTCCGCTTGCCCAGCTCGGCCCAGCAACGGTTGCGCTGACGGAGCCGCCAGGCGCGGAAGGCGGGATGCTTCGGCACACAGTCCTCCCGGGCCATGCGCTCGCGGCTCATGATCTTTTCCCGCAGAAAGCCGCGATAGCGGAGGGCGGCCCGGGGCCACGCCGCCGGCGGTTTGTCCTTGTATGCCAGCGCCGTCTCGTGGTCGCAGAGGACTTTCACCGAAAGCGCGTCCACCGACAGGCCGTGGGCGGCCAGCGTTTCCTCCGGCGCGGCGAGAAACGCTTCCTGAAAGTCCGGCTCCATCGTCCAGAGCTCCAGCGCCCGTTTCGCCTGCGCCACCTCGCGGACATATTCCGCATCGTCGCAGGCGGGGCTGATGACATTCCTGATTTCCCCATCGCTCATAATGGTCTCCTCGCTCTCCACTCTCCACTACTCGCTTCGTTTCTTCGCGTTCATATCCACCGCCAGCGCCAGATACTCGTGGCCGATGCGCACCATCAGGTTTTCCCCGCAGAGCCACGAGAGCGCCTCGCGAAGCGCGTCCTCGCCGAACGTCGGCGAAAGCTCCGCCAGCAGCGACCCCTCCTGCCGCACGGCGCGCGTGGCGCGGTAAAGTGCCGCCTTCGCCCCGTCCAGGGTGTAAACCGCGTGCTTCGCAATCTTTCGCATGTCGTAAATGTCGATGGTCTGGCCGTTGTCGAACATATCAAGCCGTTGGAGGTCCCGGCGGCTCGCCGTCCAGGCCTTTACGAGGGCCTGCAACTGACGGCAGTTTTCGCCCTTGAGGCACACATCCCAATAAAGATGGCGCTTCGCCGGATCGACGGGATCAAAGATATACGCCGACCGCCGGATGAAGTCCTCGTCGGCGAAGACGAAGGAATACACCTCGGCGGGCTTCAGCTCCAGCCCGTACTTTTCCGGGTGCTCCGTGTATTCGCCGTATCTTTGGTACGTGATATGGATGAGCTGGTTCGGGGCCGGCAGATGCATGAGCTTCGGAATCAGCGCCGCCAGCTCGGCAAAGTATTCCTCTTTCTCACCGGGGAAGCCGCAGAGCAGATTCCAGGCCACCTGCATATCGTAGGCGCGGCAGCTTTTCAGCGTCTCGATCTGGCGGATGGCGCGGCAGCCCTTGTTCATGATGTTCAGGATATCGTCCTGCAGGCTCTCGATGCCCGGCTGGATCTGGACGAAACCGGTTTCCGCCAGCGCGCGCACATCCGCCTCGGTGAGGTTCGCCTTGATCTCGCTGAAAAATTGCAATTTGACGCCCCGCGCCTTGAGTTCGGCCGGCAGCTCCTTCATCTGCCGATGGCTCAGGATGCTGTCGGTGAACACGCAGGTCTTCGCTTCGGGATACCGGTCCGCCAGCGTCTTTATCTCATCCGCCAGCCGTTTCGTCGTCTTTTCCCGGTAATTTCTCGCCGGGCCGTTCAGCCCGCAGAACGTGCAGGGTTTGTTTCGCCCCCACCAGCAGCCCCGGGAGCCCTCCACCATGAACTGCGGGCTTTGCGCTTTGGGGAAAAGCGCCCGCAGGGCGCGGAAATAATCGTCGAAATCGGGGACCGGCAGCGTCTCCACGTCCTTCGTGACCCGGTGCATCGTCGTTTTCGGCCGGGGCGACCGGCGGGACAGCACGCCGTAGGGCAGCTCCTCCGGGGGAATCCCGCCGTCCCGCAACAGCCGCTCGCAGACGTCGGCGAAAATCTCATCCGCCTCGCCGAGAAACACATAGTCGTAGGATTCGACGTGCTCAATCAACGCCGCTCCCAGGTCCCCCATGCAGTTCGCGCCGCCCACGACGATGAGGGGCGGATTCGTTTCCTTTTTGAGCCGGCGGGCCAGCGCGATATTGGCGTTCGTCTGCTGGAACATCGAGACCAGGGCGACGATTTTCGGCTGATAGGCCAGCACGCGGCCGGCGGCTTCCCCGATATAGTCCTCCGCGTCCCGCTGCCACCCGGCCAGTTTTTCCAGCCAGTTGCGCCGCGCCGCTTCCAGCCCCGATGGCGTCGCGCCGCCCTGCGGCAAACGGATCTCCAGCATCCAGCGGATGTAGTCCTCCAACGGTCGCAGCGTCTTGCCGCCGTGGGCCGCCCGGGCAAAGACCAGCTCACCCAGCAGATAATCGCTGCGGACCAGCGATACCAAACGATAATGCGCCATTCCCTGACGGCGGGCGTACCGCAAATGCTCATACGCGATCGTCGACGTGATGCCCGCTTTCGTCAGGCACGACTTCATCAGCGAAAGCGCCATCGAAGGCATCGTGATGTCAGAGACCGGCATCGAGACGAAACAGACGTCTATCCTTGCCTCCCGCATACGTCCTCTCCTCTGCAAGAAAAGTTATTCATACAGTCTGTCAACAAAAACGGAAGCGATTTTTCAGAGAATAAGACAAATGGGTATAACAAAAACACCCGGAGGTGTCAAATGTGTTTGACACCTCCGGGTGCAATCCTCCCGCTGCCGAATGGCTCCGCTTCTCATATCCGGTTCGTACAATGCCCATATCCATCCCAACTTCCGGCAACCAATGCGTGTTGATTGATTCGATGAATGCATTATACCAGTTTCCTTCCGCCAATGCAATCGAAAGTACGGTGCCCCTGTTCCATGATGATTATTGTTCCGGTTACACGACAGCCGCATATTTATCGTATTCGGAAGGCGGTATCTTCAGGGCTTCCATGGCCTGCCGAAGTGAGATGCTCATGGTGTCCATGAGATTGCGTAACGCGCTGAGGCGTTCTTCTTCCTTGCCCTGATAATAGAACGAGGCCGGTGTATTTTTTTCCGTTCAACTGTGTTTGAAGCCTGCAGGATGGATCGCGGCCGTCGTTATATGGCGGTTCTCCCTTGTCCTGTGCCTGCTCGTCGGTAAGGCATCCCTCGTCCCCGATTGACAGCGGCGGAAGAAGGGGCTGCAAATACACTTGCGGCAGCTTCGGTTGTCCTGTTATAATAGGAAATAAATCGCTATGGAAGGGGCGGCGGGACCGGTATGATGGCCTTTGATATCATCGGGACGCTGGCGTTCGCGATCCTGGGTGCCTGGGAGGGCGTGCGCAAGGGGCTGGACATCCTCGGGGCGGCGATTCTGGGGCTTATGACAGCGGTGGGCGGCGGTCTGGTGCGGGACGCGGTGCTGTCCAACACGCCGCCGATGATTTTCCGCAACCCGCTCTATATCCTGGTGAGCCTGGCCGGGGTGGCGCTGGTGCTGTTGGCGCGGCCGGCCCTGCGGCGGGTGATCCGGGCGATGCGGCATGGCAGCCGGGCGCAGGCGGCGGCGCTGCACCGGCGGATCAGGACGCTGGGCCTTTTCGTGCAGGTCTGCGACGCCATCGGCCTCGGGGCCTTCGCGGCGGCCGGGGCGGACTTGGCAGCGGCGACAGGGCACAACAATCTGCAGACGGTGCTGTTCGTCGGGACGGTGACGGCGGTGGGCGGCGGTATCCTGCGGGACATCTGCATCCAAAAGACGCCCAGCGTATTCTATAAGGAGATTTACCTCACGGCGGCGCTGCTGGGGGCGCTCGCTTACTATCTGGCCCTGCCCCGGCTGGGGGAGACGGCGGCGCTGTATCTCGCCTTCGCGGTGACGACGGGCCTGCGGCTTTTGGCCATCCACTACCACTGGCGGTTGCCCCGGGCCTGACGGGCAGCGTTGTCATAGACGGAACGCTATGGGACAAAAAAGTTTTTTTCATGGCAAAAATGGCAGGAATTGGAGCCGGAAAGGCGAAATATATAAGGATAAGGATAACAAAGCGAATCCGGGGATGGTTTTGACGGGATACCGGATTTCCGGCGAGTACGAGCCGGGGCGGAAAAGCCCCGGACGGCACAGGAGGCCAAGTCATGCAGTTTATTGACAGGGTGTTTACCCGGGAGGAGAATTGTACCGGGTGCAATAAGTGCATAGCCGCTTGTCCCGTGGACTGCGCGAATCAGGTGTACATCGCCGACGACGGGACCCGCAAGGTCCGGGTGGACAGCCGTTACTGCATCCAGTGCGGGGCCTGCCTGAAGGTCTGCGACCACAACGCCCGGGATTATCTCGACGATACGGACCGGTTCTTCGAGGACCTGGCGGCGGGCGAGGACATCAGCGTGGTGTCGGCACCCTCGGTGCTGGTGAATTTTCCCGAGGAAAAGCGGCTCTTTGGCTGGCTGGCATCGCTGGGGGTGCGCCATTTCTACGACGTGTCGCTGGGGGCGGACATCACGACCTGGGCGTACTTGCGCGTCATGGAGCGGGACGGGCTGACTTCCATCATATCCCAGCCATGTCCGAGCATCGTGAACTATTGCGAGCGGTATATGCCGGAAATCCTGCCGGCGTTGGCGCCCATCCAGAGCCCGCTGATGTGCCTGGCCATCTATCTGCGCCAGTACTGCGGCTTCACCGGACGCATCGCGTTCCTCTCCCCCTGCATCGCCAAGGGGGAGGAAATCATCGACCCTAATACGTACAATCTGGTACAGTATAATGTGACCTTCAGCAAGCTGAAGCGGCAAATTGCGGCGATGGAGGCCAACCTCACGGCGTTCCCGGAGCGGGATTTTGAGGGGATGACGGCGGGCATCGGCCTCGTTTACAGCCGGCCCGGGGGCCTCAGGGAGACGGTGCGCCTCGTGAACAGCGATCTCTGGATTCGTCAGATTGAGTCGGCGAAGCAGTCCTATCCGTACCTGCGCGAGTATTGGGCGCGCAAAAATGAAGGCCGGCCGGTGCCGGGGCTGGTGGATGTCCTGAACTGCGCCGGCGGCTGCAATCTGGGCACCGGTACCGACCGGGACATCAACCTCGACGATATCGACTGGCAGATGAACCGCGCCAAGGCGGAGCGGGAAGCGGAGCAGGTGAAGCACCGGGGGAAAAAGGTGAAGTACGCGCCCCATGAGTATTTCGACGCTCATTTGAAGCTGGAGGATTTCCAGCGGGTGTATGAGAACCGCGATGTCTATGGCTCTTTCGGGCCGGACATTGATCTGGAGTCGGCGTTCGAGACGCTGCAGAAGCGCACGCCGGAGTCCCGGGAGATCAACTGCCACGCCTGTGGGTACGGGAAGTGCCGCCGTCTGGCCCAGGCGCTCAAGCGGGGTATCAACGTGCCCGAGAGCTGCATCGAATTCGAGCGCAACCAGCTCAAGTACGACCGGCTGACGCGGCTCCTGAACCACGGCGAGATGGAGACGGTGCTGCTGCGGCTCGTCAAGCACCTCCGGATTTCGCAGCCGGGCTTTTCTCTCATCATCCTGGATGTGGACGACTTCAAGCAGGTGAATGACCGGTACGGGCACGACGCGGGCGACATCGCGCTGCGGGCGGCCTCTGAGATCATCAACCGCACGATACGGTCGGAGGACTTCGCCGGGCGTTGGGGTGGCGACGAGTTCGTGATTGCCCTGCCGGGCCTGTCCTTGGCCGAAGCGGTGGAGGTGGCCCGGGACATCCGGGAGGCGGTGCTCGGCCTGCGGGTGCTGCCCGATGAAAAGGTCATCTCCATCAGCGTAGGCGTAGCGGAGGCGAAACCGGGAGACAGCTTCGCCGACATCTTCCAGCGGGCGGACAAGGCCCTCTACCGGGCGAAGAGCAGCAAGGGCCGGGGCCCGGGCATTTATACCGAGGCAGCGGTGTCATCGTCTGAATGAAATGTTTATGACAGTGTGTATCTTTGGGCGGTTTCCTGACGAGTGTGGTTTTTATTTTGTTAAGGAGGCGATTTCGTGAAAGAGTACACATTTCCCTATGGGCGGGGCAAGAAGAGCTTCTCCCTCGATGCGTCGCGGGTGCTGAAGGAAATCCGGATGCCGGAGCTGCCGCTGGTGAAAGACATCAAAGCGGCGGTCCTCGACGCCATCTATCACCCCATCGGCACCAAGCCCATCAATGAGATCGTGAAGACCGGGGACACCGTGACCTTCATCTGCAACGACCCGACCCGGGTGGCCAACAGCTTTGACTTCATGCCGGTCTTCGTCGATGAGATGAACAAGCTCGGCGTGCCCGACGAGAACATGCAGATCGTCTTCTCCCTCGGCACCCACCGGTTGATGACGGAGCAGGAAATGAAGGAGGCCGTGGGCGAGAACGTGGCCTCGCGGCTCAGGATGTACAACAGCGATGCCAATGTGCCGTCGGATTTCGAGTATTTCGGCACCACCAGCCGCTTCACGCCGGTGCTCATCAACAAGCGCATCTGCCACAGCGACCATGTGATCCTCACCGGCACCATCGTCCACCACTATTTCAGCGGCTACGGCGGCGGGCGCAAGGCGGTGCTGCCGGGCTGCGCGGCGATGGAGACGGTGCGCCACAACCACAGCTTCATGCTCGATCCCCGGGCCGGGCTCGGCAAGGCCGAGGGCAACCCGGTCTATGACGACCAGCTGGAGGGCGTGGCCCTTTGGGCGAAGGGGCGCAGCGTGTTCCTGTTCAACGCCATCCTCGACGCCGAGCACCGGTTCCTGAAGATGTTCGCCGGCGACTATGTGAAGGCCCACGTCGAAGCCTGCAAGTTCGTGGACGAGGCCTATGGCGTCAGGATCGACAAGCAGGCCGATGTGGTCATTGCCAGTTGTGGCGGCTATCCGAAGGACATCAACGTCTATCAGATGCAGAAGACGATGGACAACGCCGTACTGGCGGTGCGCGAGGGCGGCGTCGTGGTCCTGCTGGCGGAGTGCGAGGAAGGCAGTGGCAGCAAGGTACTGGAAGATGTCTGCCGCCGACTGGGCTCCATTGAAGCCATCGAGGCCGATGTGGCGAAGCACTTCGTAATCGGTGAGAACAAAGCCTATGCCGTCACCCGCCTGATGAAGAAGGCCCGCTTCATCCTGGTGACTGCCCTCGACCGGCAACTGGCGAAGGATATGCTCTTCACCGGCGCCGTGGATACGGTGGAAGAGGCGCTGAAGATGGCGGAGGAATTTGTGGGCAAGGATTACAGCGTAACGCTGATGCCCACCGGCAGCCTGACGGTGCCACTCTATAACGGATAAATAAGGATAAAGAACAAAAGAAGGCGCTGGTTCGCCGGGGATAGAGCCCGGTGGCCGGCGCCTTTTCGTTTTGAGGAAGGAGAATTTTTGACAGGGTGAAAAACAGTTTGCGCTGCTTGGGCGGCCCGGGAATCCTGGCGACGGCCCCTCTTTTTTCGTCTTCGCGGCAGGAATCCGCGTCACGGCGGCGAATGAATAGGGAGTAGCAACCGGAAAGGAGGCGCCGGCCGGGGTGACCGGCCGCGGCGATTTATGCGGAAAAATATCCTTCAGAGCGACGCGTTTCTCTACGCCACCGAGTTCTTTGCCGGGATGTCGGTGATGGCGGTGGAGCTTGGGGCCAGCCGCCTTTTGGCCCCCTACTTCAGCTCGTCGCAGATCGTCTGGACCATCATCATCGGCACCATCATGATTGCCACCGCCCTCGGCAACCTCTGGGGCGGGCGGCAGGCGGACCGGGACCCGGATCCGGCCCGCCTCTACCGGCGGCTCATCGTCGCCGCCCTCTGGATTGCCGCCGTCCCGTTCCTCGGAAAATACGTTATCCTGACCATCGGCGGCGCGCTGGCGCTGGCACTGGACGCGAACCTTCTGGCCTGGGCGGCGTTCTTTTCCTGTCTGGCGCTGTTCGCGTTTCCCCTCTTCCTGTTGGGAACCGTTACCCCGTGTCTGGTGAAGTACTGCACCGCCAATCTTTCCCATAACGCCTGCGTCGTCGGGCGCCTCGGGGCGTTCCAGACGGTGGGCAGCATTCTGGGGACGTTCCTGCCCACGTTTGTGACGATTCCCGTCTGGGGGACGGCGGTCTCCTTCCTGGTCTTTGCCGGCGTGCTGCTGGCGCTGGGGCTGGCGTATTTCCTGCGGGGCGGCGCTCCGCGGCGGCTACTGCTGGCGCCGCTGGCCTTTCTCGCCCTGTGTGTTGCCGGGACGCAGAGCGGCGTCGCTTTCTGGGCGAAGGGGCTGCTTTATGAGGGTGAGTCCGTCTATAACTATCTGCAGGTCCGCGAAACGGAGCGGGCCACGATTTTCTCGACGAACGCCCTGTTCGGCGTCCAGTCCGTTTTGCCGAAAAAAGACGGGCTGACGGGCCTCTACTACGACTACGCGCTGGCGGCTCCGGCGCTGGCGGCGGACGACGCGCCGCCGGAAATCCTAGTGCTGGGCATGGGGACGGGCACATTTGCCCGCCAGTGCCGCCGCTATTTTCCGAATCACCGGCTGACCGGCGTGGAAATCGACGAAAAGATTACCGCCCTCGCCCATCGCTATTTCGATCTGGCCGGCGACATTCCCGTGGCCGCTGAGGACGGCCGGGCCTGGCTGCGGGCGGACCGGCGGCGCTACGGGGTGATTTTCGTGGACGCCTATCAGGACATCACGATTCCATTACAGATGAGCTCGGTGGAGTTCTTCCGGCTGGTGCGGGACCATCTGGCGCCGGACGGCGTTCTGGTGGTGAACTTCAATATGCGGACCGAGGGGGAGGCGGGCATCAACGCCTGCCTGGCGGCGACCATCGGGGCCGTCTTCCCCGCCATGCGGATCGTGGACGCCGGCGGCACGAACCGGGTGCTTTTCGCCGCTATGGACGAGGAGTTTCCGGCGCGGCTGACGGGAAAGGCCGGCGCGGTCGCCGACCCGGCGCTGGCCCAAAGGCTGCGGGAAATCGCCCGCGACTGGGAAACGCCGCCACCCGGTGGCCAGGTCCTCACCGACGACCGTGCTCCGGTGGAGCTTCTGGGCATGCGGGCCCTCGACGCCACCATCCGGAAAGAGGCGGATTACTACCGGAAAATCCTGCGGGCGGAAGGAATCCGGGGATTGTTGGACGCGATGTAAAAAATATCATGACCGGACGTCGCTACAATCTTCTTGCCATTTGTCCGTCTATACGTTAGTGCCTGCTCAATAACCCCTCATATCCTCACAGCGCCATCAAAAAACAAAAAATGGCTCTCCCCATACCCTTCTCCGCTATCCCAGAAAAAGAGACAAAAAAATCGCCCCTTCATCGTCGCGAACAGATTCGTCACCA
>JAFSWT010000026.1 GCA_017444395.1 Schwartzia sp. (in: firmicutes)
CGGCGGCATTGTGGGACATGTACATGGAGATAACTATGGAGGTAAATGCTCCATTACCAATGTTTATAACACCGGCGCCGTGACGGCAACCGGGGGGAAACCCGGGGAGATTGCCGGCGACCCCGGCTCGGGAACCCTGACGAATACGTACACTTCCGCGGATGGCGACCTGAAAAAAGCGGCGACCTTCACGGGCTTTGACTTCTCTTCAAACGGCGTATGGCGCATTTACGAGGGCAAGACCACGCCGCTCTTGACGGCGTTCCTGACGCGGAAGGATTACTACGAAGAGGTGGAATACAACGGCACGGCCACGGGAGACGTGGGACTGCACAACGCCGCTTCGAGCCATTTCGAAACGGGTATCGCGCAAACGGGCGCTAAGGCGTTCAACTATATCAAAGACTATACGGAGGTCACGCCGAAGGAATTGACCGTGTCTTTCGGCGCCGCCGCCAAGGAATACGACGGCACGACGGCTGCCACGGCAGGCACGGCGGCGCTGAACGGAATAGTCGAAGGGGATGACGTATCCCTCAATACGACGAATCTCGCTGCCGCCTATGATAACGAGAACGCCGGGACGGGCAAGACCGTCACCTATACGGGCATCGCGCTGACGGGCGGCAAAGCGAAAAACTACCGGCTCACCGCCGCTACGTACACCGGCACGGGCACCATCACCCGCAAGGCGCTGGAACTGGCGGCGACGCCCCAGGCCATCACCGAAGGCGAGGCGACGCCGACATCATGGAGCGGCACATTGACAGGCTTCGTCACGGGCGAAGGGCTGGGGGCAAACGACGTCTGTTTCTTCGCGCTGGACAACCCGGCGGCCTCCGCCGCGGGCAGCTATTCGGTCACGGGCAGGCTGTCCGTGAACGGCGGCGAACCGAAGGCCAGCGGCGACTACGGCGACAACTACACCTTCGCCAACGCGGCGGCGAACGCCACCGCCTTCACCATCAGGGCATACACGCCGCCGCCGCCGCCCACGCCGGATCCCAATCCCGAGCCTTACTACCCCGATCCCGCGCCCTACACGCCGCCCATCACACCGGCCGCCGGCGGCAACAGCCCAGTGAAACCGGCGAACGGCACGAGCGCGGCCAGCGGCGTGAACAACGGCCCGCGAAACGGGGCGGCGGGCGCCCGGAGCGGCGCCAACACGGCCAACACCGCGGCCAACGGCGACGCCAACACGGCGGCGATCATCGCGCCGGGCACAGCGGGCACGGCGAGCGGCAACGACGCGACCGTCTTCACGATCCTCGGCGACAGCTCCCTCGCCCGGACCTACCGGTCGGCCATCGCCGGCATCGAGCGTCAGTTGGCGGACCGGAACAGCGCCGCGGCTCCCCTCGTCCTGCAGGACGGCGTGCTGACGACAAACGGTACCGGCGTCCGTATGCCGGAGAGCATGGACGCGGAGACGCTGGCGGCGCTGATGACCAGCGCCGAAGGCGCCGGCTTCGACGCCGACCTCGCCAACGGCGGCCCCCTGTCCGTTCCCGCCCCCGAACCGGCCGCGACGGACGACACCGCCGCCAGCGAAACCGAAGCCGGCTGACAGACACCAAAAAGCGGCAAGGCTGCTCTTCGCCCTGCCGCTTTTTGACGGCCTGAGATCGTCGTCTGGCCAAACGGAAGCCGGATTGAAAAACGCGTCGTGTGAACGATCAGTTTCGGTAAAAACAGGGCCGGAGGAATTCCGGGCAGGGAAAAGCCCCGGGCGCCAATCGACGCCCGGGGCTTTTCTTTGGTTCCACTTCTATAGGAGGTATGGGGGATTACTCGATCCGGATTTCCTTTGCCTTCACTTCCTCCGGCTTCGCCTTCGGCATATCGACCTTCAGCACGCCGTCCCGGAACTCGGCATGAACCTTCGCCTCGTCGATGTTGTCGATGTAGAAGGACCGGGACATGCTGCCCATCGTCCGCTCGCGGCGAATGTAGTTGCCATGGTCATCCTTCTCATCCTTCGCGTCTGACTGATTGGCGGCAATCGTCAGGTAGCTGTTCTCATAGGAGAGGGAGATGTTCTCCTTCGCCACCCCCGGCAGATCCGCCGTCAGCTCGTAGGCGTCGCCGTTGTCCTTCACGTCCACCTTGAAGGAGCCCATCCCGCTCCAGTTCGAGAGCGGCGCCATCGCCCCGTGGAAGAACGGTTCCCGGAAGATATCGAAGATCTGATCGAACTCATCCTGACGTCTCGCTAAATCTTTCCTCTGTCCAAACGGTACCAATCCAAACATGATGCTCAATCTCCTTTCATTCTATGACGGTTGTTGTTGGCTGGTTCTGTAAATCGTCCCCGGAAAGCCGGGCGGCCGCTTCACCTCCGTGGGGTCCCGCCGGACTTCCTCAGTTCCTCTTTACGATTCTTATTATACATCAAAAAATCAAAAAGTCAATAGGTCAAAACAACAAAAAGTAAAATTTTTATGATTTTTTGCTGAGACGCGAAAACCCCCGACGGCGTCGGGCCGGCGGGGGCGGAGAAATGAAATCCCCCGGCCCAACGGACCGGGGGGGTGAAAATAGTCAAATAACGAATGGCGGAGATTACTGCTTCTGCTGATATTTGCCCATGCGGACATGATGGTCAGCGCCTTCCGGCTTCTCATACATGCCGCGGCGGACATCATAACGGTAGTTCTTGTTGCCGGAGGAGCCGAACGTCGGCTCATCGGCCGCCTGTGCCGTCCCCGTAAGGGTAACAAGGGAACCGCCAACGACCATCGCGCCCAGAGCGAGTACGCAAAGACCTTTCATCCACTTCTTCATGCTAAGACCATCCTTTCTTTTCCTGAGATGGCGCGTCGAACCGCGCCTGATTTTCTTGCCCCTTTATTATACCACATCCCGGCGGATTGAACAGGGGGCGGCAGGAAAAAATTTTCTGACAACGAACGTCCTTTCTTTTGCTGCGCCGCCGATTTGCCGGAAACGCTCCTGTCGTGTATAATATATAAGGAAGGGACGCCCTATGGCGGTGCCCTTTCCTTAAAAAGACGGAACGGGAGAGGATTATGTGCTGAGATTCTGGCTGATGTATTGGGTGATGGCGATCCTGTTCACCATCGGCTCCGTGCTGATGCGCTGCTGGGAGGACGGCGGCACGCAGAACGCCGCCTGGTGGACGGGGCTCCACGCCGTTGTCTGGGTGCTGCTGGCCATCATCATCCTGCTACTGGTTCACGGGCCGCTCAAGGGGCTGCTGGACAAGATGCGGCGGAAAATCGAGACGGCTGACGAAGCGGCCCAGGCCGAGAAAGCCGCCAAAGCCGCCCGGGAGCAGGCCGCAAGGGAAGAAGCCGCGGCCAGGCGGGCCGATACGACAGACAAATCATAACGGAGAAAGGACGGGATACCCCATGGATTTCTCAAAAGTCAAGGAAAACCTGGAGACACGCGGCTACCGCGTCGCCTGCTTCCCCACGGCGGCGGAGGCAACGGAATACCTGGCCGGAGCCATCCAGAAGACGACGGTGGCTTTCGGCGGCTCACTGACGATTGACGAGATGGGCCTCTATGACCGGCTGATTGAGACGAACAAAGTCATCTGGCACTGGCGACTGCCGGCGGGCATGACGGCCAGCGACGCCCGGCGCGAGGCCATGACCACCACCGTCTATGTCAGCTCGGTCAACGGTCTGGCGGAGACCGGCGAGATCGTGAACATCGACGGCAGTGGCAACCGGGTGGCCTCCATCTTCTACGGCCACCAGCGCGTCTATCTCGTCATCGGCCGCAACAAGCTGGCCCCCGACCTGCATCAGGCCATCCACCGGGCGCGAAACATCGCCGCCCCGAAGAACGCCCAGCGCCTCGGCGTCAAGACCCCTTGCGCCGCCAAAGGCGACCGCTGTCACGACTGCGACAGCCCGGCCCGCATCTGTCGCGGGCTGGAAGTGCTCTGGCGGCCCATGACCGGCGCTGCCTTCGAGGTCGTGCTGATTGACGAGGATTTGGGTTATTAGGAAACGGCCGGCCTTTGCATCCGGCTACACGAATAAACGACAGGAGGAAACGGGAATGAGAATGAAAAAAGGACTTATCCTGCTGCTGACGGGGCTTATGCTGCTGGCGATGACCACGGCGGCATTGGCGGCAACCGTGGAGGAAAAGCGGCAGGAAACGCGGGACAAGATTGACGCGACGCTGGACAAACTGTATCAGCAGCAGCCCGAGGCCGAAGCGGCGCTGGCCAACGCCGCCGGCTACGCCGTCTTCGTCAACACCGGCATCAAGGCCGGCATCTTCGGCAGTTCCCACGGCCGGGGACTCGCTTACAGCAACGTCACCGGCGAGGAAGTCTTCATGCGGATGAACGAATACCAGGCCGGCTTTGGCCTCGGCGTCAAGGAGTACGCTTTCATCTTTGCCTTCGTCACCCAGGACGCTTGGGATGACTTCGTCGCCGGCGACTGGTCCTACGGCGGCCAGGCTAACGCCACGGCCAGCGACGGCGTGTCCGGCGGCGCTTTCGAGGGCGCGGTCCGGGCCGGTGACAACATCTGGGTCTATCAGATGACGACCAAGGGCCTGGCCCTGGAAGTCGCCTTCAAGGGCTCGAACTACTACCGCGATAAGGAACTCAACGGCGAGAAATAAGAAGGATTTCCCATAACAGACAAGGAAAAAGCCGGAAGGCGGCACGAATCATCGTGCTGTCTTCCGGATTACGCCAGACGCCAAAATCAGGAAAACAAAAGGCGTCGTTCCCTCCGTCTCGCAATCGTGCCAATGAAAATGTCACACGAATCGTCCCGAAACCGGTTGCGATTCCGAAGGAGGTTACGCAGGCCGGAGATCACCGGGGCTGAAAGGAGTGAAAGGTCATGTGCCAAATCAGTGTCAATATCCCGGAGGCCGTTCTCTATGATACCCGCATGAGCCCGGAAGAGGCAACACGCTTTTCCAAACGCGCCGTAGCGATGGAATATTACCGGCAGCAAGGCGTCTCTATCGGCTATTGCGCGAAAATTGCCGATATGACCGAGGAAGACTTCATGAAGTACCTTGGGCAGCATCATGTTTCCATTTTCAAATTCGACGATGAAGCAGAATTCATCAGCGAGGCGCAAAATGCGTAAAGTGATCGTAAACGCGACGCCTCTCATTGTTCTTTCTCATATCGGTCATCTGACGCTTCTGCAAAGCCTCTATACAAAAGTCCTGATTCCAGGGGCGGTGTATCGGGAAGTATGTGCCAAACCCGATTCCATTTGCCGGCAAATCAACAATAACATGGATTGGATTCAGATTTGTGACATTTCGCACCCGGCGGAACGAAAAATATATCAAGCCAAACTTCATGCGGGCGAAGTCGAGGTCATGATTCTGGCACGCGAGACAAAAGCGGATTTGCTCATCATAGATGACAACGCGGCGAAAAAGACAGCGAAATACCTGGGCTTCACAGTCACGGGCACATTAGGTGTACTGCTGAAGGCCAGACAAACGGGAGCGATCCGGGAAGTGCGTCCGCTCTTGCAGGCGATCAGGGAAAACGGTTTTTATATAAGCCAGTCCGTTGAGAAAATGGTTTTGTCGATGGCAAATGAACCGCTAAAGTAACACACCGCGATGAGGAACTCAGCGGAAATTAACCGCGCCGGCAAAAAGACCGGGAACCGCAGGATTTGTGCGGTTCCCGGTCTTTTTTGCGCCTTTTCGCCCCCGCCGGTCAAAGCCGGTTGCTTCCCCGCGCCGCCAGTTGCCGAAGGAACGCTTCGTCCTCCGGGGTCACGATGGGGACGGACTCCATGACCGCGCCCCAGCCGTGCCGTTCGCTGATCTTGTCCCAGCCCTCGTATGCCGCCTGTCGCTGCGCCTGATCCTCAGCGCGCAGCCGCGTGCCGGATTTTTCCGTCGCGTGAGCGGCCAGGAACGGGTCCGGCGCTTCCTCCGGCTTGCCGTCCTTTTCCAGCTTTTGCCGCCGCTGCCGGGCGTCGTCCGCCGTTTTTCCCGGCCGGCGGCGCGCCAGCGCCTCCCCGGCGGATTCCGGTCTGCCATCCTGCTCCTCGCCTGTGAACTTATCCAGAAGGTCTTTTTCTTCCTCGGCCTTTCGTCGTTCCCAATCGAGCCAGGAGAGCCCGGCGGCCTCGGGAATATCCTTGTCCTCGTATGCTTTCGGCCGGTGCTCCTTTTTCTCTTCCGTCGCGCCGCCATAGGCGTGGGCGACGGCGTCCCGCACCTCTTCCCGGAAGGAATCGCTGCCCGTATCGATGGTCTGGCCGTCGCGCACGGTGCGCACCATCCGGCGCATCTGGTTCACCAGCTCGTCGTCTCCGCCCGGATCAAGCCCATTCAACGCCCCCAGCAGCGAATCGAAATAGCCATCTTCCGCCCCGAACTGGTCGAGGTAATTGTTCAGATGATGGGCGAAGGTGCCGAAGGCGCCCTGCACGGTCGTCACGTTGACCCGTGTCGTCACGGCGCCGCTGGTTTCGTCAAAGGCGTGCCAGGAGGCGCCCGCCTCCCGGTTGTAAAGCTCCTCAAAGGCCTCTTCATAGGTCGCGTAAGGCTTCAGGATGTTGCCGATGGCCCGGCTGATGCCGTTCATCATCTCCTGCCGGAACCGCTCCCGGTGGGCGGCAAGCTCCTCCGCCGCGGTGACGGTTTCCACGATGTCGGCCCGCTCCGTCCCGGCGTAATGCGCCGTCCGCAGTTCCGTCACCGGCGTGCAGCCGACGCCCGCCCCGCTGTCCGCCGCCGGATTCGTCGCTTTGCCAGACGCCATCCGCGCCCGCGGGCTCAGACTCACTTCGTAAGGCGGCGTCTCCGCCGTCACCGGCGTCCCCCGGGGGACATCGCTCAACGCGCCCGCGATGCTGGCATTTCCGTCCGGCGCCGCCGGCGTTCCGAACCGCCGGAAATTCTCATTCCGCTTCTGCGCCAGCGCCGCAGAACGTTCCAGCGCCCCGCGCTCTTCCTCCCGCGTCCCGTTCCCGGACATCATGACGCGGTGGCTGTTCTCCACCTTCATGCGAATCCCTTCTCCCGCCGTTTTTATCCGTGATCCGAAAATCGGACCCTCTTCTTTCGTCGATACATCTCCTTATCTGATATATCGCGTTTTTTCTCAAAAACTTAACCCTTTTTTCACCATGAAAAAGCCCCGCGCCGTGAAAAACGGAGCGGGGTCAGATTGTGCCGGGTTGTCCGGACGATCTATGATGTTTTCCGCCGGCGGGGCCGGAGAGCGCGGCCGAGGGTCCGGGCCAGCCAGAGGACGGCGGCCAGGAGGCTCAGCAGGAAGTTTCCCGCCCGGCCTTGCCGCGTTGCCGGCCGCAGTTTATTGGTCCGCTGCCGCACAGGCGGTCTCCTTCGGCGCGGGGGCTTTCTTCACGAATTCCAGCACACCGTCGGTCTTTTTGACGTAGATGGTATCGCCGCTGCGGAATTTCTTCGCCAGCAGCATCTCGGCGATGGGGTCCTCGACGTGTTTCCGCAGGGCGCGCTTCAAGGGGCGGGCGCCGTATTTGAAATCGGTGCCCTGCTCGATGAGCTTGCCCTTGGCCGCCGGGCTGAGTTCGAGCTGGATGCCCTTTTCCCGAAGCCGCTGCCGCAGTCCGCCGAGGAGGATATCGACGATGGCCGAGAGTTCTGGCTTGCCGAGGGAACGGAAGACCAGCGTCTCGTCGATGCGGTTCAGGAATTCCGGTTTGAATGTCTTTCTGACCTCCTCCATTACCTGCTTCTTCGCGTGGCGGTCCCGGGTGTCCAGTGTCTCCTCTTTCGTAAAGAATCCCAGCATGGGGGCATCGTCGCGCAGGAAGGTGGCGCCGACATTGGAGGTCATGATGATGACGGTATTGCAGAAGTCCACGGTGCGGCCCTGGC
>JAFSWT010000027.1 GCA_017444395.1 Schwartzia sp. (in: firmicutes)
CGCGTGGCAAAAAATCAAAACAAAAATATTTTTGTTTTGATTTTTTCGCCGTGTCTTCTCCGATGGCATCGAAGCTATGCCACATCAGCGTTTGCGGCCTATCGTCAAAACGGGGGCTTCGCCAAAATTGCGCGTTTTGATCTCATTTCCGCAAGCGGGCCTCGTCGATCGGGGTGCCGTCGGGAAGATAGCAGCGGAAGACGAGCTCGTCTTTGGAAGCGTCGAGCGTCAGGTAGTTATCGGTCTCCGGCTGGGGAGCGATGAATTTGTCGAACACGTGGTCGATCCAGAGACCGGGGTAGCGCACGTTGCCGGCGACGCCGGTGAGGATGTAGAGGGGGCCCTGATTAGCGGGTTGGAAGTCGTAGAGACGGCCCCGGTCGCGGTAGGTGTGCAGGTGCGCTGTGAGCACCGCGTCCACGCCGGCTTCGTCAAAGAGGGGCATGAAGGTCCGGCCGATGTCGTCGATGCCGGGCCGCCGCTCGGGACGGCCGTGGATGCCGTAGCGCAGGACGTCGCGGTGCATCAGCACGATTTTCCATTTCTTCGTCGTGGCGGCCAGGTCCCGGGGCAGCCAGGCGAGCTGCTCCGCCAGAAGGCCGGGACGCAGGTCGTCGATCTCGTTCATCTGGGTGTTGACCACGGCGAAATGGACATCGCCGTAATCGAAGGAATAGTAGTAGCGGCCGAAGGCGGCGCTGCCGTTTTCCGGGACGTCAAACAGCGAGAGATAGGCCAGCGGCAGGCGGGTTTTCCAGTCGAGGGTGTAGGTCTCGTGGTTGCCCATGACCGGCGCCAGCGGCAGGCGGTTCAGGACGCCGTCGAGGCCGTTGAACCACTGCTCCCATTGGTTATGGTCCTCGCCGTTGTCCACGAGGTCGCCCATGCTGATGAGGAAAGCGGCCTCCGGGGTGCGTCGGGCGGCGTCCTGCGCGACCTCGCGCCAGGTGACGTAGCCGTCGGAGCACTGGGAGTCGGGGAAGATGAGGCAGGTGAAACGGCCGCCGTCATCGGTTTTCAGCGGCATCCAGGAACTGCCGCTGTCGCCGGCGAGCAGCCGGTACTCATATTGTTTTCCCGGGAGCAGCGGTTCCAGACGGGCGCTGTGCAGATAGGCGTCCTGCCGGTCGTCGGTATATCGCTCCGTGGTAGCGGGCACCACCATGAAATCCTCCGTCCCCGCCAGACGGCAGGCGACCTCAGCGCCGGCCTGGGCATCGTCCGACTGCCACATGACGGTGCGGCCGGTTCGGTTATCGCCGGTGACAATCTGCCGGACGAAGCGGGCCTCCAGCGAGGTGTCGCCGGTCAGCGTCCGGGCCAGCTTACGGACGGGGCGGGCCGCTTCGTCCAGCCGGCTTTTGGCGGCAGGCGGGGCGGAAAAGCCGCAACCGGCGGCAAGGGACAGGATGGCGGAGCCGGCGAGTTTCAGGAATCGCCGGCGGGAAAGACTGTTTTTCATGGCAATGCTCCGTTCTATCAATGCATCCGCGCCTTTCGCGCGTCTGCTTACCATACACCCGCTGTAAGTAATAGTATTTCCAACAGCGAGTATGATATTGTTTTCTCTCCCTCTTACCGGTACCGGGAGAACTTGTCGATGATGTCGCCGCTTTCGCGGCAGGCGGTGAAGTCGAGCTGCTTTTCCGTTGCCGCCAGCGTCATATAGATGGGCGGCTCCGGCTGGGGCCCTCGCACCTCATCCCAGAGGTGCCGGAGGGTTTTGAACTGCTGGTCGCCGGCGTAGCCGTCGCAGATGTAGAGAGTACCGCTGGGGTCGATGTTCCCGTTTCGCAAAGGGAATCGCCGGCGATAGGCGTGCACATGGCCGTCCATGACCACGTCGATCTTCAGCTCGTCAAAGAGGGGCATGAGGCTTTTGCCTACCGGGTGCAGGACGGGGCGGCCTTCGTCGTATTCCAGGATGTCCTTGTGCATCAACACGATTTTCCAGGGGCGGCGGGCGGCGGCCATATCGGCCCGAAGCCAGTCCCGCTGCTCGTTCAGCAGACCCTTCTGCAGGCGTTCCAGCTCGCCCCACTGGGTGTTGAGGACGGCGAAATGGACCGGGCCGTAATCGAAGGAATAGTAGTAACGAGGGAACCGGGCACTGCGATTGCCCGGGACGTCGAAGTAGTTCAGATAGGCGTAGGGAATCCGGGGCTGCCAGTCGCGGCCGTACACCTCGTGGTTCCCCATGACCGGCGCCAGGGCCGCGTTGGCGCCGATGGGATCCAGAGCGTCAAACCAACTGTACCACTGATGATGATCCTCGCCGTTGTCCACCAGGTCGCCGAGCAGGAGCCAGAGCTCGGCGTCGGGATTTTTCTGCGCCGCGCTCCGGGCCATCCGCCGCCAGGTGTCGTAGTTTCCGGCGCACTGGCTGTCGGAGGCGATGATTGCCTTGAAGGAGGTGCCGTTGTCGCTTTGCATCAGGAACCAGCCGGTGGAGAAGCCGCCGCTCTCCACGCGGTATTCGTAGAACTCGCCGGGCTTCATGCCGGCGAAGCGGACGGTGTAGAGAAAGATGGGGTGGTCGTCATCGGAGAAGGCCGTGACGACGGGAATCAAAGACCGCTCCGACCGCTTCCCGGCCTGACGCCAGATGAGGCGGGCACCGGGATCGGAAACGTCGGCGTGCCAGAGGATGACGCGCTCGGTCTTGTTGTCCGCGGTGACGATCTGGCGGACGAAGCGCATCGTAGGCCGGACCGGGGCGGCAAAGAGACGCCGCAAAGGCGCCAGCGCGGCGCCTGCCGCCAACAGGAGGGAGCGGGCGCTGATGGTGAGGAAACGCCGCCGGGAAACCGGGTCGGCGCACAAGGCGGAAAGCATGGCAGGACTCCTTTCCCCAGGCAGAGGATGCGTGAACCGGGGTAAATCATGTATACATGCGCCGCGTGATGAGCGGACGCTACCGCTTACTATGAGGGATTTCGTTGTAAATTCAATGAAAAAGTCTGGAAGGGAAGGACGGTTGCCGTGCCGCCTTCACGTTGACCAACGCGGGGGAAAATGCTATGATAATGTGCGGACAGAGACGCCGGCCGGTGTTTTTACGCTTGTCCCTTTGCCGGCCGCAGGAGGAGGAAAATCATCCATGATCGAACGCTATACGAACCCCGAGATGGGAAAACTCTGGTCGCTGCAGCATGAATTCGAGGAGATCCTCGAAGTCGAGATTTGCGCCTGCGAAGCGATGGCGGAGCTCGGCGAGATCCCGAAGGAGGCGGCGGCGAACATCCGCCAAAAAGCGTCCTTTGATCTGGCGCGGGTTCACGAGATCGAGAAAGTGACGAATCACGACATCATCGCTTTCCTGACGAACGTGGCCGAGTATGTGGGCGAGGACTCGAAGTACGTCCACAAGGGCCTGACCTCCAGCGATGTGAAGGACACCGCCCTGGGCGTGATGATGAAGAAATCCGCCGACATCATCCTGGATGACCTGCGGCAGTTCCGCGACGTGCTGAAGCGGCGGGCGGTGGAGTTCAAGCATACGCCCTGCATCGGCCGCACCCACGGCATCCACGCCGAACCCATGACCTTCGGCCTGAAACTGTTGCTCTGGATGGACGAGGTGGAGCGCGACATCGAACGGGTGGAGCACGCGAAGAAGACCGTGGCCGTGGGAAAGCTCTCCGGCGCCGTCGGCACCTACTCCAACATCGACCCGCGCATTGAGAAGATGGTCTGCGACAAACTCGGCCTCACGCCGGCGCGGCTGGCCACCCAGGTCATCCAGCGTGACCGCCACGCCGAATACATGACGACGCTGGCCATCGTCGCCAGTTCTTTCGAGAAGTTCGCCACCGAGGTGCGGAACCTCCAGCGCACCGACATCCGCGAAGCGGAGGAATATTTCAGCCCCGGGCAGAAGGGATCCTCGGCCATGCCCCACAAGCGCAACCCCATCACCTGCGAGCGGGTGGCCGGCATGGCGCGGCTGGTGCGTGGCAACGCCATCGCCGCCATGGAGGACATCACCCTCTGGCACGAGCGGGATATCTCCCATTCCTCGGTGGAGCGCGTCATCCTGCCCGACAGCACCATCAACGTCGATTACTGCGTGAAGAAGTTCACGAAGATCATCGACAAGCTGCTGGTCTATCCCGACGCCATGCTGCAGAACATGGGCAAGACCGGCGGCCTGATATACAGCCAGCGGATCCTGCTGGCCATCGTGAACAAGGGCGTGCTGCGCGAGGACGCCTACCAGTGGGTGCAGCGCAACGCCATGAAGCGCTGGCTGGAGGGCGAGGACTTCCGGACGAACGTGGAGAAAGACCCCGATATCACGAAGTACCTGACAAAGGCGGAAATCGAGGAATGCTTCGATTACCAGTGGTTCCTGCGGAACGTCGATATGATCTTCGCCCGGTACGGGCTCTGACGGAAAACGGTTGAAATGGCAGTGAAAAAGCACGACACTTCACCGGCAGGGGAAGAAAAAGGCATTGACCTTTCCGGGCTGCCGAAATCTGTCAACGCCGACAAGATGACAGATGAAGAATTGATTATGACGCTTCGGGAAGGAATCGAAAAAGTTTTGGCCGGGGAAAGAGGCATTCCCGTTGAGGATTTTGACCGGGAATTCAGGGCCAGGCACAAGCTGTGAAAGCGTTCATTCCCAAACTTAATATGAGGAGTTGTTAGTATGTCAGCAGTAGTAGTCATGGGCAGCCAGTGGGGCGACGAGGGCAAGGGAAAGATCGTCGATTATCTGGCGCAGCAGGCGGACACCGTCGTCCGTTATCAGGGCGGCAGCAACGCCGGCCATACCGTCTCGGTGAACGGTGAGGAGTATAAATTGCGGCTTTTGCCCTCGGGCATCCTGTACAAGGGCAAGCACTGCGTCGTCGGCAACGGCGTCGTCGTGGACCCGAAGGTCATGCTTGAGGAAATGGACGCCATGGAGCAGCGCGGCATCGACGTCAGCGGCATCCGCCTCTCCAACCGGGCCCATGTGGTGCTGCCCTATCACGCCCTCATGGACGGGCTCAGCGAAGAGCTCCGGGGCAACGACAAGATCGGCACGACGAAGCGCGGCATCGGCCCCTGCTATCAGGACAAGGCCAAGCGCGTCGGCATCCGGGTCTGCGACCTCATGGACAAGGACGAGTTCGCGAAACGGCTGAAGGAAAATCTCGACGTCAAGAACATCGAGCTCCAGCGCCTTTACAACCACGAGCCGCTGGACTACGATACCATGCTCAGGGACTACCTCGGCTACGCCGACCGGTTGCGCCCCTATGTCTGCGATACCATCGCCCTGCTCAACGACGAGCTGGCCGCCGGCAAGCGCATCCTCTTTGAGGGGGCCCAGGCCACGATGATCGACGTGGACTACGGCACCTATCCCTATGTCACCTCTTCGCACCCGGTCTCCGGCGGCATCGGCGTCGGCGCCGGCGTTGCCCCAAACCGCCTCGACAATGTGGTGGGCGTCGTGAAGGCCTACTGCACCCGCGTCGGCGGCGGTCCCTTCCCGACGGAACAGCTTAACGAGGTGGGGGAGAAGCTGCGGGAGGCGGGCCACGAGTTCGGCACCGTCACCGGCCGCCCGCGCCGCACCGGCTGGCTTGACGCCGTGGTCGTGCGCTACGCCGGCCTGCTCTCCGGCATCAACTACATGGCGGTCACCCGCCTTGACATCCTCGACGGTTTCGACGAGATCAAGATGTGCACCGGCTACCGCTACAAGGGCGAGCTCCTGAACGAGATGCCCGCCAGTCTCAAGGTACTGGCCGAAGTCGAGCCCGTCTATGAGACATTCAAGGGCTGGAAGACCAGCATCAGCGGCATCCGCGAATATCGGGACCTGCCCATCGAGGCGCGGGCCTACCTCGAGCGTCTGTCGCAGTTCACCGGCATCAAGCTCGGCATCGTCTCCGTCGGCGCCAACCGCGACCAGACCATCGTCCTCGAAAAATATCTCTTCTGATTCTGCTCCGATTACCAAAACCGCCCGGCCGTTAAAAGGCCGGGCGGTTTTTGCGCGCCGCGAAAAAAAGTTCCGCCCCGGGGGCGTTTCCGGCAGGAAAAAAGCGGGATTTGTAGAATAAGATATTAAGCAATAGTCTGTGTCAACGAAAAAAACGCCACCGGTTTATGGATAACAGGCCATTTAACAATCGTTAGTCAATTCTTTCAAAATACATGAATCCATCAAAGAGGAGGGGAACATAATGAAAATCGACTGCTTGGCAATGATATTGGCCGGCGGGCAGGGAAGCCGTCTGGGAGCACTGACAAATAACGTCGCCAAGCCGGCAGTCCCGTTTGGGGGAAAGTACCGGATCATTGATTTTCCATTGAGCAACTGCGTCCATTCGGGGATTGAACGGGTCGGCGTGCTCACGCAGTACCGTCCCTTCGCGCTGCACAACTACGTAAGCGACGGCGCGGCCTGGGACCTCGACGCCCATTACGGCGGCGTCTATATCCTGCCGCCCTATGCCCGGGCGAAAGGCGCCGACTGGTACCGGGGAACGGCGGACGCGATTTACCAGAACCTCAATTTCATCGAGCTCTCCAATCCGGACTACGTGCTGATTCTGTCGGGCGACCACATCTACACGATGGATTACTCGAAGATGCTGGATACCCATAAGCGCAACAAGGCCGAGGCCACCATCGGCGTCATCGAGGTGCCCTGGGAAGAGGCGTCGCGCTTCGGCATCATGGAGACGGACGAAGGGGGCCGCATCACGAAGTTCGTGGAGAAGCCGCCCGAACCGAAGAGCAATCTGGCCTCCATGGGCATCTACATCTTCTCGGCGCCCTTCCTGCGCCGCTATCTCGAGGCGGATGCGAAGAATCCGCACTCGTCCCACGACTTCGGCAACGACCTGATTCCGAAGATGCTTGCCGACCGGGCCCGGCTCTTCTCGTATCCCTTCGTGGGCTACTGGAAGGACGTGGGAACCATCGAGTCGCTGTGGCAGGCAAACATGGACTTCCTGGCGAAGCGGCCGCCCATCGACATCGACGGCCACTGGAACATCCTGTCCTCGAACCCGCCGGTGCCGCCACAGTACATCGGCCCCGAAGCGCGGGTGGAGCAGTCGCTGCTCAACGAAGGAGCCATGATCTTCGGCAATGTGGAGCGTTCGGTGATTTCCCTCGGCGTGCGCATCGCCAAGGGGGCCCGGGTAACGAACTCGGTCATCATGCCCTACGCGACGATCGGCGAGGGCGCGGTGGTCGACCACGCCATCCTGGCACCCCACGCGGAGGTCGCGCCGGGCGCCCGGGTACAGGGCCAGGCCAATTCCATCGCCGTGATTGCCGAAGGCGAGACGGTGCTGCCGGAAAGCGCGACGGCGCAGCAGGCCGGTTGAGCGGATGGGAGTGTGAACTGTGAAGAATGTGATGGGATTATTGGACCTGCAGCGCGACGAAATGATGCTGCAGGATCTGACGAAGGGCCGGACCATCGCGTCCCTGCCTTTTGCCGGACGGTACCGCATCGTTGATTTCCCGCTTTCCAGCATGGTGAATTCCGGCATCCGCCACGTGGGCGTCCTGCTGGCGGAGAAGTCCCGGTCAGTGCTCGATCATCTTCGCTCCGGCAAGGACTGGGGCCTGGCCCGCCATTACAAGGGCCTTATCTATCTGCCGCCGGTGCGCCCCGAGCACGACGAGCGCGGCGGCGACCTGCGGAACCTCTATCAGAATCTTGATTTCGTCATCAACAACAACGAGGAATATGTGTTGCTGGCCCGGGCGGCTTCCATCTACAACATGGATTTCCGGCCGGTGCTGCGCTTCCACCAGAACACCGGGGCCGATGTCACGATGGTGATGGGCCGGGCCCGCCACGACGATGTCTGCAACGGCATCGTGGCGGAGGTGGCCGCCAACGGCCTGATCATGGACATGGCGACAAAGCCGAACATCAGGAAGGGCGAGATGCGCTCTCTGGGCGTATTCCTGATGAAGAAGGACGTCTTCGTCGATCTGATACGCCGCTCCTTTGAACATGGCGGCCTCGATTTCCGCCGCGACGTCGTCGCCCGGCTCATGGACAACCAGACGGTCTATGCCTACGAGCATACGGGCTTCGCCGGCCGCATCTGCACCATGCTGGCCTATTACGAGATGAATCTGGCGATGATCCAGCCGGCGGTCTGGGAAGAGATGTTCCTGCGTGAAGGGGCGCCGGTCTATACGAAAGTGAAGGATATGCCGCCGGTCCGCTACAAGGAGGGGGCCCGGGTCAACGACTCGCTGGTGGCCAACGGCTGCGAGATTTACGGTGAGGTGCAAAACAGTGTTCTCTTCCGCGGCGTCAAGGTGGCGCCGGGGGCGGTGATCCGGAACTGCGTCATCATGCAGGGCGGTGTGATCCAGGAGGGCGCCCGTCTCGACTGCGTGGTCTGCGACAAGAGCGTCAAAGTCACGACCGGCAAGGAACTCCGCGGCGCGCCGACATACCCGCTGTACATCGGCAAGCAGGCAGTCATTTAGAATCAATAGAAGCGCCGCGCGCCATCTTCGCCGGGCGTGTTGGTCAGGAACCGCCGGTCAGGCGGCAGCGCCCAACAGACCGCGGGATGACGGCGGCGCTTATGTATGGGGACGGCCGGGAGCCGCCCCGTTTCCCTGGGGAGGTAGAGCAAATGGCAAGAAAGGTACGCGATATTGCGGTTCTGGAGCTGCAAAAGCGTTTCGTGATGACGGCCCATATCCTGTTCGGCCGGGATCTCGACGAGCTCACGGATCACGAGATTTACCGGACGATCACGGCGACGGTGAAGGAACTCCTGTCCGAGGACTGGATCCGGACGAATAAGTATTACGCGGAAAAGCAGGAAAAGCAGGTGTACTATTTCTCGATTGAGTTCCTGCTGGGCCGGCTGCTGAAGACGAACCTGATCAATCTCGGGGTCAAGGAGCTTATCACCGAGGCGCTGAAGGGGCTGAACCTGTCGCTGGCGCAGTTCTATGACGAGGAGCCGGACGCGGGCCTCGGCAACGGCGGCCTCGGGCGTCTGGCGGCCTGCTTCATCGACTCGCTGGCGTCTCTGGGACTGCCGGGGCACGGTTGCAGCATCCGCTACAAATACGGCCTGTTCGAGCAGAAGATCATCGACGGCAACCAGGTCGAGCTGCCAGACAAATGGCTCCGGGACGGTTTTGCCTGGGAGTACCGCAAACCCGATAAGTCGGTGAACGTGCGCCTCGGCGGCAACGCCTACATGAAGGCGATGGACGACGGCACGCTGGAACTCGTCCATGAGGGCTTCCAGACGATCCTGGCCGTCCCCTACGACGTCCCGGTGGTCGGCGCCGGCAACCATGTCGTGAACACCCTGCGCCTCTGGAACGCCGAGGTGGACCGCGACTTCACCACCTACGGCACCCTGACGCAGGGCCGCCGGCAGGACTGGCAGCAGTATCAGCAGATGGTCGAGGGCATCACCGAGTTCCTCTATCCCGACGACAGTTCCTTTGAGGGGCGCCGTCTGCGGCTGGTGCAGGAGTATTTCTTCGTCTCCGCCGGCGTCCAGAGCATCGTCCGCCACATGCGAAAGGCCCAGCTCGGCGTCCGCGCCATCGCCGACAAGATTGCCATCCATATCAACGATACCCATCCGGCCCTGGCGGTGGCCGAGCTCATGCGCATCCTGGTGGACGAAGAGGAAATCGATTGGGATGAGGCCTGGGAGCTTACGGTCAGGACGATGGCCTATACGAACCACACCATCCTGCCGGAAGCGCTGGAGAAATGGCCGGTGGATATGCTGCGGGCCGTAGTGCCCCGCATCTACCTCATCATCGAGGAGATCAACCGCCGCTTCATGACCGAGGCGCGGCGCCGCTTCCCGAACGACGAGGCCCGCTGGCGGGAGCTTTCCATCATCGAGGACGGTCAGGTCCATATGGCGCGCCTGGCCTGCGCCGGCAGCCACAGCATCAACGGTGTCGCCGCCATCCATTCCAATATCATCAAGCAGTCCACGCTCCGCGCTTTTTATGAGATGTACCCGAACCGCTTCAACAACAAGACGAACGGCATCACCCACCGCCGCTGGCTCATCGGCGCCAATCCGGAGCTGGCGGGCCTTCTGGACGAGACGATTTCGCCGACCTGGCGCAAGAAGCCGGACCACCTGTCCGACCTCGCCGCTCACGCCGGGGACAAAACGCTTCTCGAACGGTTGGCGAAAATGAAGCTCAACCGCAAGAAAATCCTGGCCCGCTATATCCGGGAGCACAACGGCGAGCGCGTCGATCCGGAATCCATCTTCGACATCCAGGTCAAGCGCATCCATTCTTATAAGCGCCAGCTCATGAACATCCTCTACATCATGTGTCTGGCGGACCGCATCAAGAGCGGTAAGCTCAAGGACCTGCCGCCCACGACGTTCTTCTTCGGCGGCAAGGCGGCACCGGGCTACCACATCGCCAAGGAAACGATCCGCCTGATTTGTGCCGTGGCGGAAAAGATCAACAAGGACCCGGTGGTCAGCAAGGTCATCAAGGTGGTGTTCCTGGAGAACTTCGGCGTCTCCCTGGGCGAGATCGTCTATCCGGCGGCCGACGTTTCCGAGCAGATATCCACCGCCAGCAAGGAAGCCTCGGGCACCGGCAACATGAAGTTCATGATGAACGGCGCCATCACCCTCGGCACCCTCGACGGGGCCAACGTGGAGATCCGCGACGCCGTGGGCGACGACAACTGCGTCATCTTCGGTCTCAAGGCCGAGGAGGTCATGAGCTACTACGAGAAGGGCAACTATTCCGCCTGGGAGGAATACCACAACAACGAATCGGTGCGCCGCGTCCTGGAGCGCCTCGTCGACAATACCTACGGCGATTTCCGCTCGCTCTATGACTACCTCCTGCAAAACAACGACGAGTTCTTCATCCTGAAGGACTTCGACGCTTACCGGAAAGCCCACAAGGAAATCTACCGCCGCTATCAGGATACGGACGGCTGGCGGCGTTCCATGCTCCTCAATATCGCCCATTCCGGCATCTTCTCATCCGACCGCACGATTCACGAGTACGCGCGTGACATCTGGGATATTCATCCGGTAGAGCTCGACTGATACCACCCGCAGATTCAGGGTTTACTCTGCGATACGCGTGCTACGCACGGAGGGAGGAAACGACATGAAGACATCCGCATTGGCGGACTACGACCTCTATCTTTTCCATCAGGGAACGAATTACCACGCTCAGGAAATGCTGGGCGCCCACTACGTCGAGCGCGAAGGCAAGCGCGGCGTGCGCTTTGCCGTCTGGGCACCGGAGGCAAAGGCCGTCAGCGTCGTGGGGGACTTCAACGGCTGGGATACCCGGGAAAATCCCCTGGCGAAGATCGGCGACGGTGAGATCTGGGAGGGCTTCATCCCCGGCCTGCCGTCGGAGACCGTTTATAAATACGCCATCGAACCGCCCTGGGGCGGCCCCCATATCATGAAGGCCGATCCCTACGGTTTCTACGCCGAGAAAAAGCCGGAGACGGCCTCGAAGACGTATGATTTCGCCGAATACGACTGGCATGACGGGGCCTGGTACGAGGCGCAAAAGCAGGGCAGCTCCTACGAGAAGCCCATGCTGACCTACGAGGTGCATCTGGGCTCCTGGCGGCGCAATCCCGACGGCGGCTACCTCTCTTACCGGGAGCTGGCGGACGCTCTGGTCAGCTACGCCAAAGACATGAACTACACCCATCTCGAGTTCATGCCGCTCTGCGAGCATCCCTACGACGGTTCCTGGGGCTATCAGGCGACGGGCTACTTCGCCGTCACCAGTCGCTACGGGACGCCGGAGGATTTCAAGTACCTGGTGGATACCGCCCATCAGGCGGGCCTCGGCGTCATCATGGACTGGGTGCCGGGCCATTTCTGCAACAACGACGAGGGCCTGCGCCATTTCGACGGGCCAAACCTTTACGAGTCCGACAACGAGCAGCGGGCCGAGAACCGGGACTGGGGCACGACGAATTTCGATTATGGCCGCACCGAGGTCCGGAGCTTCCTGATCTCCAACGCCCTGTTCTGGCTGGAGGAGTACCATATCGACGGCCTGCGCATCGACGCCGTGGCCAACATGCTCTATCTGAACTACGGCCGCAAGGACGGCGAATGGCTGCCGAACAAGTACGGCGGCACCGGCAACCTCGAAGCGATGGACTTCCTGAAGCAGCTCAACATGGCTGTCTTCGAAGCCTGCCCCCAGGCGCTGATGATCGCCGAGGAATCCACTTCCTGGCCGCTGATTTCCAAGCCGGTCTACATGGGCGGCATGGGCTTCAACTACAAGTGGAACATGGGCTGGATGAACGACGTCCTGAAGTACATGAGCCTTGATCCCATCTATCGCAAATGGAACCAGAACAAGCTGACATTCTCGCTGATGTACGCCTTCTCCGAGAACTTCGTGCTGCCCCTCTCCCACGATGAGGTCGTGCACGGCAAGTGCTCGCTCCTCAGCAAGATGCCGGGCGATTACTGGCAGAAGTTCGCCGGGCTCCGGGCCTTCTTCGGCTACTGGATGGCCCATCCGGGCAAGAAGCTCCTGTTCATGGGCGGCGAGTTCGGCCAGTTCATCGAGTGGAACTTTGACGACAGCCTCGACTGGCATCTGGTGGAGCAATACGAGAAGCATACCCAGATGCAGGGCTTCTCCCGGGAGCTGAACCGCTTCTACGTTGACCATCCGGCGTTCTGGCAGGTGGACTTCGACTGGCGAGGCTTTGAGTGGATTGACTGCAACGACGCCGACCAGAGCGTCCTCTCCTTCATCCGCCGGGCAAAGGACGGCTCCGATTTCATCGTCGTCGTCTGCAACTTCACGCCGGAGGTCCGCCACGGCTACCGCATCGGCGTGCCCGAAAAAGGCGTCTATCAGGAAGTCCTGAACAGCGACGATCCGCGCTATGGCGGGTCCGGGGTGATGAACGGCGGCGACCTTCATACCGACGATTTCATCTGGCACGACCGGCCGCAGTCGCTGTCTCTGACATTGCCGCCGCTGGCGACCATCTACCTGCGGAAAAAGGCGTAAAACACCTTTCCCAACGGGCAGACATTTTCAAAAATACAACCATCATGCAAGGGGGTTTGATTTTATGTTAAAGGTTCTGTATGTGGCATCGGAAGCGGTGCCTTTCGTGAAGACGGGTGGCCTGGCCGATGTGGCGGGCTCTCTTCCCCAGGCGCTCCGGAAACAGGACGTGGACGTGCGGGTCATGCTGCCGAAGTACGCCGCGATCCCGGAAGAGTTCCGCAGCCGCATGGAGCACGTCTATCACGGCGAGATTCCGGTGGCCTGGCGGCAGAAGTATGTCGGCGTTGAAAAGCTCGAATACGAAGGCGTGACCTGGTATTTCATCGACAATGAGGAATATTTCGGCCGCGATAGCTTCTACGGCTACGACGACGACGTGGCCCGGTTCTCGTTCTTCTCCCGGGCGGCGCTGTCGGTGCTCGCGGCCATCGATTTCTGGCCGGATGTCATTCATACGAACGACTGGCACACGGCGCTCATCAACGTCCTGTTGCGGCTCGAGCACATGGGCGATGAACGCTACGAACACATCCGCACCCTGTTCACGATCCACAACCTGAAATACCAGGGCGTATTCCCCAAGAATGTCATGGCCGATGTCCTCGGGCTCGACTGGAAATACTTCAACAACGGCGATCTCGAATATTACGATGCCGTGAATTTCATGAAGGGCGCCATCATCTACTCCGATTTCATCTCGACGGTGAGCCGCACCTACGCGGAGGAAATCCAGTACGAATACTTCGGCGAGGGCCTCGACGGCCTGCTGCGCCTCCGCAGCGACGACCTCTTCGGCATCGTGAACGGCCTTGATTACCAAGTCTACAATCCCAAGACCGACCGGAACCTGGTGGTGAATTACGATCAGGACAGCCTCCCGAAGAAGCTCGATAACAAGACGGCCCTGCAGCAGCAACTCGGCCTTCCCGAGAACCGCGGCATACCGATGCTGGGCATGGTCACCCGGATGGTGGAGGCAAAGGGCCTCGACTTCGTGATCCGGGTTCTCGACGAGCTGCTGCTCCATGAGGACATCCAGTTCGTGTTGCTGGGGCAGGGCGACCGCGTCTATGAGGACTGGTTCCGCGAGCTCGCCTGGCGCCATCCCCAGAAGGTATCGGTCAACATCTTCTTCAACAACGAGTTGGCGCAGCGCATCTACGCCGCCAGCGATCTCTTCCTGATGCCCTCGATGTACGAACCCTGCGGTATCGGCCAGCTCATCGCCCTGCGTTACGGCGCGATTCCGGTTGTCCGGGCCACCGGCGGCCTCAAGGATACCGTCCAGCCCTTTGACAAGGCAACGGAGGAAGGCAACGGGTTCGTGTTCCCGAACTACAACGCCCACGAATTCCTCTACACCATCAAGCGGGCCATCCGCCTCATCAAGAATCTCAAGACCTGGGAGGCCATGGAGAAGAACGCGATGCAGACAGACTACAGTTGGGACAAATCGGCCGGCGAGTACAAGGGTCTTTATGAGCGGCTGCTGAAGCGGTAAGGAACTAAGGAAGAAAAAACGCACAAGACGCCGCCGGACGGGCGGCGGAAATTGGGCGCGGAGAGATTCCGCGCCCGGCGTTTCCAGGGATGAAATCGCTTCTTTCACGTAGACAGGGGGGCTTGTCATTGGCGGAACAATACACGATTGAACACGATTCACGAAATGTGGCATACCGGTTCCCCACCGGGGCAACGGTGGCGGGCAGCCGCGTCTGGCTGGGCATCCGGATCGCCGGGGCGCAATCGGCCTCCGGCCAGATCCGGCTTTGGCGCGATAATGCCGGCGAGCTGCTGGTGGACCTGACGCCTTCGTCCGAAACGCCGGCGCCATCCGGCGATATCTGGCTCAGCGCGACAGTGAAAATGCCGCCGGAGGGCGGACTGATATGGTATTATTTCATCCTGTCCGTTGACGGCAAGACCGTTTACTACGGCAACAACGACGGCCGCCTGGGCGGACGGGGCCAGGCGAAAGAGGAGGCGCCGGCGTCCTATCAGATCACGGTCTATGACAAGGGGGCGGACACCCCGGCCTGGTTCCGCCGCTCGGTGATGTACCAGATCTTTCCCGACCGCTTCTACCGGGAGGGACCGGCGGCGGAAAAGCCCGGCGCGGTGCTCCATTCCTGCTGGAAGGACGCGCCGCAGTATTTCAAGGACGAATACTCCAGGGCCATCCTCGCCTATGATTTCTTTGGCGGCAATCTCGCCGGCATCCGGGCCAAGCTCCGGTATCTCAAAGACCTGGGCATATCCGTCATCTATTTCAACCCGGTCTTCGAGGCGGAAAGCAACCATCGCTATGATACCGGCGACTACCATAAGATCGATCCCATGCTGGGCACGGAGGAGGAATTCTCCGCGCTTTGCCGGGATGCGAAGGAAATGGGCATCCGCATACTGATTGACGGCGTTTTCAGCCATACCGGCAGCAACAGCCGCTACTTCAACCGCTACGGGCAATACGACAGCATCGGCGCCTACCAGTCGAAAAAATCGCCGTATTTCGCCTGGTATGATTTCGTCAATTACCCCGAATCCTACAACAGTTGGTGGGGCTTCGACACATTGCCGAACATCAACGAGACGGAGCCCTCCTATATGGACTTCATCATTTCCGCCGAGGACAGCGTGCTCCATCACTGGTCAAAGGCCGGCATCAGCGGCTGGCGTCTCGACGTGATTGACGAGCTGCCGCCGGAATTCTCCCAGGCGTTCTACCGGGAACTCAAGAAAACCGATCCGGAGGCGGTGCTGATCGGCGAAATCTGGGAAGATGCCTCCAACAAGATCAGCTACAGCCAGCAGCGGGCCTATCTGTCCGGCCTTGAGATTGACGGCGCCATGAACTACCCCTTCCGCACTGCGGTACTGGACTTCCTGCTGGGCCACATGGACGGCGCCGCTCTGGGGCAGCACATGGAAAGCCTGCGGGAAAACTATCCGGCGCATAATTTCTACGCCATGATGAACCTTCTGGGCAGCCATGACGTGGAGCGCCTGATGACGATCCTCGGCGAGGCCCCGCCGCCGGACGCGCTGGACCAGAAGCAGCGGGGACAGTACCGGCTGCCAAAGGATCAGGCGAAGCTGGCGCGGGCCCGGGCGGGACTGGCCATGCTATGGCAACTCACCTTCCCCGGCGTGCCGTCCATCTATTACGGCGATGAAATCGGCATGCAGGGCTACCGCGATCCTTATAACCGCGGCCCCTACGATTGGGAGGACGGCGACAAGGAGCTCCGGGCGCGGGTACGCCGCCTGATTTACTGGCGGAACCACCACCCCGCCCTCTCCACCGGCGAATTCCTGCCGCTCTATAGCGAAGGCAATGTCTATGCGTATGCCCGTCTGATACGGGGCGGCCGCGATATGTTCCAGGCGGAAGCGCCGGACGAGACCTTTGTCGTGGTCCTGAACCGCAGCCGGCGCGATATCGCGCGGGTACGGCTCGGCGTCGGCGATTTCGCTTGCGGGACCTTCCATCTGCTCATGTCGGCCGGCAACAGCACCGAGACCATTCCCTCGAGTCTTGTCACGAAGGACGGCGGCATCGAGGCGGTGCTGCCGCCGCTTTCCGGGGCGCTCTACCAGCTACAGAAGCCGGAGGCGGCAAAGCCCCGTCAGGCCGGTCTGTTGCTGCACCCGGCTTCGCTTCCCTCGTCCTACGGCATCGGTGACATCGGCCCGGCGGCCTATCAGTTCGTCGATTTCCTGGCGGCGGCGGGCCACACGGTCTGGCAAATCCTGCCCCTCTGTCCGGTGGGCGACGACGCTTCGCCCTACGCATCCTCCTCCGCCTTCGCCGGTAATCCGCTCCTGATCTCGCTGGAATGGCTGGCGGACGCCGGCTGGCTCACCGAAGATGAGCTGGCCGCGCCGCCGCCCTCGAGCGTCAGCACCTTCAAACAGGCCCGGGCCTATAAAGAAGAACTCCTGCATAAAGCCTGGGATCGCTTCCGTCTCGAACCGCCGAAGGAATACGAATCCTTCTGCCGGCAGGAAGCGGAATGGCTCGACGGCTACGCTCTCTTCATGGCAACCCATGAAAAGGAGAAGGGCAAGCCCTGGTACGAATGGGAAGCGTCGCTGCGGGACGCGGTGCCGGAGGCATTGGAGGACCAGCGCCGCCGGCTGCGGCTCAACATCGAGTATGTCAAATTCAAGCAGTACCTGTTCTTCCGTCAGTGGGACGGTCTGCACCGGTACGCCCAGGCAAAGGGCGTCGATATCCTGGGCGATATGCCGCTGTTCCTGTCCCTCGACAGCGCTGATGTCTGGCTGAACCAGAAGCTCTTCCAGATCGCGCCGGGAGGAAAACCGAAGAAAGTGGCCGGCGTACCGCCGGACTATTTCAGCCCCACGGGGCAGCTCTGGGGGAACCCGCAGTACGATTGGGATGCCATGAAGCGGGATAGCTACGCCTGGTGGATTGCCCGGTTCAAGAGACTCTTCTCCCTGGTTGACGTCGTCCGCGTCGATCACTTCCGTGGACTGGAATCTTACTGGGAAGTGGACGGCGACGCCAAAACCGCGGAAAACGGCCGTTGGGTCAAAGGACCGGGGAAAGATCTCTTTGACGCCGTTGAAAAGGCGCTGGGCAAGCTCCCCATCGTGGCCGAAGACCTGGGCGTTCAGACGCCGGAGGTGGCGGCGCTGCGGGAAGCCTGCGGTTTCCCGGGCATGAAGGTCCTGCAATTCGAGCTGACAGGAAACGGAACGCCCCGGATTGGTTGCGCCCTGCCGGAGGATTCCATCGCTTACACCGGCACCCATGACAACAACACCGTGGCCGGCTGGTATCAGGACGACCTGCGGGAAGAAGACCGCCGCCGCGTCGCGGCCTGGCTGGGCCTTGGCCGGACCGCTTCCGGCGTGGAAGCAGCCGTCCGGATGGTGGAGACGGCTTATGCTTCGGCCGCCCGGCTTGTCATCACCCCCATGCAGGATATCCTGGGGCTCGACGGCACCCACCGCATGAATACGCCCGGCACCGTCAGCGACACCAACTGGAACTGGCGCATGCAGGCCGGCGTCCTGACGACCTTCCTGATCAAACGCCTGAAGCAACTCGCCGAAAAACATCATCGGCTGGGAACCGGCAGCAAATGACACCGTTCCCTCCGAAAAAGAAAAGCCCCGGAATGACCCGGGGCTTTTCTTTTGTTCTACTTTGTGGTATCTTATAGTGGTATATTATTGTGGTATCTTAAATTCGCAGCTTATCATGAAAGGAGTGACCGGGATGGCGCTGGAACAGACCTATGTTGTGGAAAAGCCATGCCCTGTTTGCGGAAAGACGACACATGTCATCAAGGTGCGGTCGCGGCTGATTGCGGAAAAGACGGATTGGGACTACTGTACCTGGTACAAGGGATTCAATCCCTATATGTACATGATCTGGGTTTGTGAGCATTGCGGTTTTGCCGCTGACGAGAAAGTGTTCCTGGCGGCGATGCCGGACCGGTACAAGAAGAAGGTAGGGGATTTCCTCACGAAGCGTCATATCTCCTTCAAGTTCCAGGACGTGCGGGGCGTGCCGGAGGCAGTGGCTTCCTATAAGCTGGCCCTGCTGTTCGCGGAGATGATGGACGCCTCGCTGGCGCATCAGGCCGGGCTCTATCTTAAGCTGGCCTGGATTTTCCGCATCACCGGTAACAAGGATGAGGAGAAGGCGAATCTGACGAAGGCAGCGGAGCTCTACGAGCAGTCGGTGATGAAGGAGCGCTATCCCATCGGGCCGATGACCGATTCCATGGCGATTTACCTGACCGGCGCCTGCTACTACATGGCCGGGCAGCCGGAACAATCCACCCAGTATATCAGCCGCCTCATGGGCGACTCGGCTCTCAGGACGTCGGAACCGAAACTCTTTGAGCGGGCCCGCGATCTCTGGCAGGATATTCGCGAGGGCCAGTCATGACGCAGCGCTTTCTCCGTCTGATTCCGGCTGTCCTGACGCTTCTCCTGCTCCTTTGCCCGCCGCCGGCGCTGGCGAAAAAAATCGACCCGCACCCGGCCCGGCCCAGGCTCCTTTTCGTTCCGCATGACAATCGCCCGATCTCGGACGAACAGACAGCGGATACGTTACGCCAAATGAACTGGGATATCGTTGTCCCGCCGGATGAGATTCTTGGCAGCCGAGGTGTTCTCGGCGATCCCGAGGCCGTTTGGGATTGGCTGGAAGCGGAGGCAACCGACGCCCATATCGCTGTGGTGTCCTCCGATACCCTTCTCTACGGCAGCCTGGTTGGCTCCCGAAAGCATGCCTTCCCGGCCCGCGAGATTGAGAAGCGCGTCAAGCGGTTCCGGGAATTCAAACGCCAGCATCCGGCGCTGAATCTTTACGTCTTCGGCTCCATCATGCGGACGCCGCGCTCCGCCGAGGCCTCCGGCGGTGAAGAACCCAGCTACTATGCCAATTACGGCAGCGACATCTTCCGCTTCACCGCCCTGACCGACAAGAACGAAACCGAAGGGCTTACGCGGCGGGAGAAAAAAGAATACGAATTCCTGACGAAACTCATCCCGCAGGAAGCGATGAATGACTGGATGACGCGCCGTGACAAGAACTACCGCGCCAGCCTGGAGCTCATCAAGCTCGCCCGGGAAGGGAACTTCAACTACCTGGCCCTGGGAAGAGACGACAACGCCCCCTACTCCCAAACCCATCTGGAGAGCCGCAAACTCCAGGCGGCCGGCAAGGACCTCGGTCCGACGAAATTCCAGGCCATGACCGGAATCGACGAATTCGCGCTCCTGATGCTGACCCGGGCCGTCAACGACTGGACCCGTACCGTGCCCTTCGTCTGCGTCAAATACAACTGGGGCCGGGGCGGCAACACGATTCCCGCTTATTCCGACGAGAAAATTTCCGATACCATCCACTCCCATGTAACGGCTGCCGGCGGTCTCGTGGTGGATTCCCCGAAGAACGCTGACTTCGTTCTCTGCGTCAATACGAATCCCAACGGCAAGACCTACGAGGCCAGCGACCGGGCCAACGACGGCCGCCCCCGGGAAGGCACACGCTATTTTGCCGATATTGTCAGCGAGAACGTGGGCGCCGGCTACTCCACCTGTGTCGCGGATATCGCTTATGCCAACGGTTCCGACAACGCGCTGATGGAGATGTTGAAGGACCGCGAGCTTCTTTTCCGGCTGCGGGCCTATTCCGGTTGGAATACGCCGACCAACAGCACCGGCTTTGTTCTGGGGCAGGCGATGCTGGCCAGCCACATGACAGACGACGCCTGCGACGCGTTGCTTCTCCGGCGCTACCTCGACGACTGGGCCTATCAGGCCAATGTGCGTGGCGTTGTAGCCCGTCAGCTTGGCTGGCTCCGGGCCAGCGGCACTTATTCCTCCCTCGACGAACGCCGCGATGCTGCCCAGCAGCGGACCACCCGTCTCATGCATCGCTTTTGCGAGGATAACCTGCCGCCTTTTGAGGATTTAGCCCATCTGGAAGTGACCTTTCCCTGGAACCGGATGTTCGAGGCCCGCTTCATTTTCGGCCACCCCTTCGATCTCCAGGAATACAAGGCAGAACACGGATTGACCTGGTAATACCGGTCCATCAAAAAAGCAGCCCCGCCCGGCTGCTTTTTTGATGGATTATTTCATTGCGGCGATGACGCCTCCAAACGATTTCTTTTGATTGCTATTGCAGGAACTACGCCGAATATGTCGAAATTATGTATATGGTATCCCCTGTTTTATTTTTCCCGCCGCTGTTCAAACGACCGGCGGCCCCGAATGACAAGGAGGACCCGCGATGAAAGCCTTTATCTTCGATATGGACGGCGTCATTGTCGATACCCAGAAAACGCATACCGAGGCGCTGATCCGGACCTTCGCCTTTTATGGCGTGACCGTACCGGCAGCGGAGCTGGCCCCCTTTGCCGGGACAAAGCGGGGCACCGCGCTCAAGGCCACGGCGGACAAGCGGGGCCTTTCCCTGCCCCTCGATGAACTCTGTGACAAGAAGGACGAAATCTTCAACGAGATGATTGCCCGGACAGAACTGGTCCCCATCGACGGCATCCCGGAGCTTTTGGCGGCGCTCCGCAAAGCCGGGATAAAGACCGCCATCGCTTCCTCCTCCAGCGAGGCTTTCATCGCGCTGGTCGTGGACCGGCTGAACATCCGGCCTTATTTCGACGCCCTCATCAGCGGCCAGACACTGCCGGAGTCAAAGCCCAACCCGGCCATTTACCGGCTGGCGGCCAGGACGCTGGGGGTGGAGCCGGCGGACTGCGTCGTCCTTGAGGACGCGGCCCTTGGCGTCGCCGCCGCCAAAGGAGCCGGCATGCGCTGCATCGGTTTCCGCAATCCCAACTCCGGCGCCCAGGACCTCTCGGCAGCGGACAGCATCGTTGACGATATCCGGGCCATCGACATCGGCCGCTGGTGAAAGGAGCCATTCCCATGACAGCATCCCATTCTGAGAACAATCAGCCTCCGGCAGTTCCGGGCCGCTCGGATTCGCTGCTGGAAAAAATCCTGGACACCACGCAGGCGAAGATATTCTGGAAAGACGCCAACCGCCGTTTTCTCGGCGCCAATAAGGCCTTTCTCGATTACTACGGCCTGAAGCCGGAGGATATCATCGGCCGCACCGACGAGGATATAGGTTGGAACCTCGACGAGGCGGATTTCAAGAACGACGAGCTCCGGGTGTTGCAGGGGGAGAGCTTTTTCCGCCACGCGGGCCGCTGCTATTGCCGCGGCGTAGCGCGGGACATCGTCGCCAGCAAGAGCCCCCTGTATGAGGACGGACGCATTGCCGGTCTCGTCGGCTCCTTCGAGGATGTCACCGAGGAGCACCGCCACCAGGATGAGAACCTCCGTCTCCGGCAGATTCTCGAAAACGTACCGGCCGGCCTTTGCCTGTACCAATGCCAGGACGAGGGCTGTACCTGCCTGATGGTCAACGAATATTTCACGCTCCTGACCGGCATCCCCAAGGAAGCGCTGGAAAACCGCATCTGCAGTTCCATTCTGCCGTTCCTGAACAGCTCAGAACGTTCCAATTACCAGGAAAAGTATTGCAGCCTGCTGCACGGCGCCGAGGACTTTGAGTGCACGGTCCGCATTCCCCGGCCCCGGGGACGCGGCGTCGGCTGGTTCGCGGTTCACGGCCGTCGTGTCCGCTACGGGAACATTGACCGCATTTACGTCATCTACTCGGACATCACCAATGAGAAGCGGCTGGAAAGCATCCGCCAGGACGAGCGGCAAATCCTGGAGCAGGCGCTGGATATGGCCCATATCCTCGTCTGGGAATACGATCTCAAGACCCATTACGCGACGCAGCTGGAGACGGCGACCGGCGAAGCGGAGCGGACACTTCTGAAGCTGCCCCTCCATTTCGGACCGCTGCCGGAGTATTTCCTCGACCGCATCGACGCCAGGGACCGGGCCAAATACCTCGATATGTTCCGGGCGGTCGTCCAGGGCCGTTCCGCCGCCACCGATATTCGTTTCTCCGTTCCCGGCGAGGCGGAACCGCGTTGCGAACGATTCAGCTACATCGTCCTGCGGGACGATCGCGGCCGCCCCCGCAAAGCCTTCGGCATGGGGCAGAACATCACCCGGCAGCGCCGCCTGGAGGAGAATTACCAAAAGGAAATGCAGATGCTGCGGCAGTCCAGCCCCAGCAATCTGCTGGCCAAAGCCCATTTCAGCCTGACGGAGAACCGCACCCTCCACTACGAAGCCAACGACGAACGGGCCATTTCTTTTGGCGAAGGCATGGCCTATGACCTGTTCGTGGAGCGTGTCACCGAGCGCGCCCTGGAGCCGGAGGCACAGGAGCAGCTGCGGGAGACGCTGGACCGGCACCGGCTGATCGCCCGATACGAGGACGGCGAACAGAGCTTCACCCTGGAATACAAAGCCGCCAGCCCCAATCACCGGGCCAGCTGGCTGACACTCACGGTCAATACCTTTTCGCCGCGGGCGGGCGAGGTTGAATCCTTCCTTTACGCTTACGATGTCACCAATGAAGCGCTGGGCCGCAGCATCATCGGCCGGCTCCCGGAGCTGGGCTTCGATCTCCTCGGCATGGTGGACGTCCGCCGCAATATCTTCATCGCCGACCATTCCTCCTTCCGGACCGCCGGCGCCGACGTGGGCAAGGGGGATGATTTTGCCGCCTATATCCGGCGTCACATCGAAGAACACATTCCCGCCGCCGCCCGGGAGGAGGCCTTCCAGGCCCTTTCCATGCAGAGCATCCAGTCCCATCTGACTGCCGCCACCATGTACGAATACTCCTACGACTACGTGGAGCAAAAGGAGTTGCGGCGCAAGCGCCTGCAGTTCTGCTATCTCGATGACGACCAGGAGGTCATCTTCTTCTGCCGCAACGATATCACCGAGCAGCATCAGCGGGACATCGCCCAGATGGAACGGCTGCACGAAGCGCTGGCCGCCGCCGAGCGGGCCGGCGAAGCCAAGACGATGTTCCTGGCCAGCATCAGCCACGATATGCGGACGCCACTCAACGGCATCATCGGCTTCACGCGTCTGGCCATGGAAACGGAAGATACGGCAAAGAAGCAGGACTACCTCCAGAAAATCAAGTTCTCCGGCGAGCTCCTGCTCTCCCTTGTCAACGACACCCTGGAGCTTTCCCGCATCGAGAGCGGGCGATACGTGCTGATGCCGGAGAAGAACGATTTCGCCGAGGTACTGGACGGCGTCATCGTGCCGGTGCGGGCCTCCGCCAGCGAAAAGGACGTCCATCTGGCGGTGGACATCGCTGCCCCGCCCCGCCCCTCGCTGAACGTCGATAAGCTGAAATTCCAGGAGATCATCCTGAACCTCCTTTCCAATGCCGTGAAATTCACCGCGCCGGGCGGCGCGGTGGTGTTCTCGGTGGATTTCCCGTCGCCGGCCATCGGCGGCTGCAATGCCCGCTTCATCGTCCAGGATACCGGCATCGGCATCAGCCAGGACTTCATCGGGAAGATCTTCGAGCCCTTCATGCAGGAGCGCACCGCGAAGACGCAGAACATCGCCGGGACGGGGCTGGGCCTTACCATCGTGAAGCGTGTCGTCGACCGCATGGGCGGCTCCATCACGGTGGAGAGCGAGTTGGGCGTGGGCACGAAATTCACGGTGCTTTTGCCACTGGAATTCATCGACGAGGCTGGGGCCGCTACCCGCATGAACCTGGGCGCGGAGACCGACTTCCGGGGCGGACGGGTGCTGCTCTGCGAGGATAACGCCCTCAATACCGAAATCGCCCGGACACTTCTCGAGGACCGCGGTCTCTCCGTAGTCTGCGCCGCCAACGGCCGCGAAGGCGTCGAGGCCTTCCGCGCCTCCGCCCCCGGCGAATTCGCGGCCGTCTTCATGGACATCCGGATGCCGGAAATGGACGGCTACGAAGCCGCCTGCTGCATCCGCGTCCTTGACCGCTCTGACGCCGCCACGGTTCCCATCATCGCCATGACCGCCGACGCCTACGCCGAAGACATCAAGCGTTGCCACGATGTGGGCATGAACGATCATATCGCCAAACCCATCGACCCGGTGAAGCTGTTCAATACACTGGCGAAATGGCGGCGCTGAAAGCCGGTTCTCATTCCGGAGAAATGTGACGCCAGCCGCCGGGAAAAATGCCGGCCGCTTTTGGAACCGCGGCCGGCACTGCTTGACGTATCGGCAAATGATTGTATAATGATATATGTATAGCTTATGATATGATTGTCGTATCCGCTCCCGTGACGGGCGGAAACGGCGGAAAGGATTCCCAGGAAGGGCAGGCGAGGCCATTGAAAGCGTTCCGCATCATTCTCATACTTCTTCTGACCCTGACGATGCTCTGGACCGGTGACACCTCGGCCGCCGTTTACGGGCAGTTCTGGAAGTACCGGGAGGGCGACTCGCCCCGCACGGCGTTCGGGGATTTTCCCTGGCTCTACTCCGCCATCAATGAGGAGCCGGAGTGGCAGGACTTCGACTTCCCGCGCCGGCCGCCGCTTTCCGGGAAAATGCATCACGTCTGGCTTACGACCAAGATCCCGGCCAGCAATCCGGAGGAAAACACCCTGTTCTTCGTGACCACCAACCAGTCCTTCCGCGTCTGGCTGGACGAGAAGATGATTTATCAGTACGGCACGCTGGCCCATCAGAATATCGGCTATGGTTGGCGGTGGCATTTCATCGCCCTGCCGGACCGTGCCCGCAGCCACACCCTGACATTCCAGATGTTCTCCGACAATCCGGCGTCTCTGGGGTTGCTCTCTCAATTCTCCATCGATACCAGCGACCGCCAGTTTCACAATCTGGTAGGCAACGACCTGCCGTTTTTGATCAATCTGCCGCTGGTTTGCCTGCTTTTGGTCATCATGGTGCTTTTCTGCCTGAACCAGCAGGAGCTTCGCCTGCTCTACAAGCACATCATCGCATTTCTGGTAGCCTTCGGTCTTTGGATTTTCTGCGTCAGCAACATGACGGTCTTCGTCCTTGACCAGCCGGCCTTCTGGTGGTGCTTCGCCCAGGAACTCATCTATATCATTCCGGCCATCGGCACCCGGATTGTCGAGCATCTCCTGAGCGGCCAACAAGCCGTGTGGACGCGGCATATCCGCTATGGCTATCTCATTCTCCTGGCGGTTTCCCTGATAGCGGAGGTCACTTCGCTCAGCGGCCTCACGAAGCTGTTGCCGGTACTCTTTATCTATATGATCGTGACGCAGCTTTTCGTCCTCGTCTGGCTCGTGCAGGAAGCCCGGGCGGGCAACCGATATTGCCGGGCCTTCCTGGTGCCGGCGACGGTCATCCCGGTTCTGGCTTTGGTGGATGTCGCCAGCCGGGCCTATGACGGGATATCCTCCATCACCTCTCTGACCGCTTACGGCATTTTGGCCTTTGCCTTCTTCGTGATGTCGATTCTCAAAGAGCAGTTCCAGCGCGAACGGCGGCTCATCGCGCTGGCGAACAGCCTGGAGCTGGAAGTGGCCAGCGCCGTCGAGCGCTCGGAGATCGACCCCCTGACGAAATGCTTCAACCGCCGCAAGTTCGACGATACCGTGACGCAAGCGGTAACCGCCGCCCGGGCTGCGGGCAAGCCGCTGTCGCTCCTGATGCTCGACATTGATTTCTTCAAGCGGGTCAACGATACTTACGGGCATGACATCGGCGACCGCACGCTGATCAACTTCGCCGAGACGATCCGTAAGCATCTCGACCAGCATCAGACGCTTTACCGTTGGGGCGGCGAGGAATTCATGGTACTCTGTCGGGGCAGCGACCTCGACACCTCGACGGCGCTGGGCGAATCCCTGCGGCAGCGGGTGGCCGCCTCGCCGATATGCCCGGGCAAGCCGGATCCGGTGACCTGCAGCGTCGGCGTCGCCTCCTGGCACGAAAACGACGCCAACGAGAGCGTCTTCCAGCGCGTGGACGAGGCTCTCTACGCTGCCAAGCAATCCGGCCGTAACCGGGTCGTCACCGAAGCGATGCTGTGACAGGCAGGAAACAGTCAAAAAAGCGCCGGTTTGCCGTCGCCCGTTGAACGGATGACGCCCGCGACCGGCGCTTTCTGTTGCGCCGGGAAAAACGTCTGCCGGAGATGACCGGGAGGGAAAACGAATGGAGACAGGCAGTGTCTTTTGGGAACCGGAATACGTAGCGCACTTTCGCTGCGATGGCAAGACATGTGGCAGCCGGTGCTGCCAGGGCTGGCGGATTGCCGTGGATGACCGGGCCCGGGAGAGATACCGGGCCATTCCCGATGCCGCCGCCCGGCAGTCGGTTCTGGATGCTATCCGCTATAACCCGGCGCTGGGCTCCCACGAGTTCGCCATCGGCAGCGACGGGCGCTGCCCTTTCCTGCGGGCCGATTGGCTCTGCCAGCTTCAGCGCGATCTCGGTGAGGACGGGCTGACCGACATCTGTTGGCAGTATCCCCGGGTGTTCTACCGTTTCCCGGATCTCATCGAGAGCGCGCTGACGATTTCCTGTCCCGTGGCGGCGGCGCTCATCCTGCGCGAGGAACCGCTGCGGTTCCATCGGATTCGGCGGCCGCTGCCACCGGAACGGACGATGCTCCAACCGGTTCCGGCTGTCCTGGCGCTGGAGGACGTTGTTTTTTCCCTGCAGCGGGCCGGTATAGCCCTGCTGCAGGACCGCCGCTATCCGCTGGATTGCCGCTTGCTGGCGCTTTACCGATTGGCCGCCCGGGCGGACGCGGTGGCAGGATGCCTGGATACCTTCTGCCGGGACGCTTCCTCGCCGGAGTTCATCGGGACGCTGCTGGCGGCGCCCCCGCCCCCCTTCGACCTCCCCGCCTCGTTACGCTGGCGGGTCCGGCTCATGGGAGAGATCTACGAGCATCCCTTTTCCCCGGAAAAGACCGCCGCTTTGACGACGGCCTGCGCGGCCGCCTGGCCGGCCTTTTGCCGTGATGTCCGGCAGGCATACGCGCCGCTCCTGGAAAGCTATCTCGTCAACGAATATTTCCTGCGCCTCTATCCCTTTGCCTTTCCCGGCTCCTTCCGACGGAATACCGGCATTTTCCTCGCTACCGGGAAACTCATCGAAACGGCGCTGCTGGCATCCTATACGCAAAGCGGGCAGCTCGGCCGGGACGCGTTTTTCTCCCTGCTGGTCCGTGTCGCCGGCCACCTTGACCACAACACCCTGAGCATGCGGCGCGTCGGGGCGGCGGTGGACAATATCCTTTCCGCCTCCCCTGCCCTCCTGATTGACCGCGGTATCCGCTGAATTTGCCTTCGATTTGCATTTACGGCCCCACTCCCGTATAATAGTAAAGTCAATTCATCAATCATAGGAGTGAGTTTCTTGTCGGACAACAACGTTTTTATCATCATCGCCTTTATCCTTTACCTGGCGCTCATGATGGGCATCGGCATCTACAATTACCGGCGCACCCACAATATGGCCGACTACATCCTGGGCAGCCGCCGGCTCGGCGCCTGGGTCATTTCCATGAGCGCCGAAGCCTCCGATATGAGCGGCTGGATGCTCATGGGCCTGCCGGGCTACGCCTATATCGCCGGCCTGAACGCGGGCTGGATCGCGCTGGGCCTTTGCATCGGCACCTGGGCGAACTGGCAGTTCGTGGCGACACGGCTGCGCCGCTATACGGAAATGGCGGACAATTCGCTGACCCTGCCGGATTTCTTGCAGAACCGCTTCCACGACAAGAGCAACCTGCTCCGGATCATCACCGCCGTGTTCATCCTGATTTTCTTCATCATCTACACCTCCTCGAGTTTCGTGGCCGGGGGCAAGCTCTTTGAGACGGTCTTTGGGCTCCCCTACCTCTGGGCGCTCCTTCTGGGCGCGTCGGTGGTCGTCTTCTACACCAGCGTGGGCGGGTTCCTGGCCGTGGTCTGGACGGATTTCATCCAGGGATTGATGATGTTCGGCGCCATCTTCCTGGTGCCCACCATGGCCGCCTTCGCGCTCGGCGGCATCTCCGAAACCCAGGCCGCCATCAACGCCATCAGCCCCACCTTTTTCGAGCCGCTGACGAAACCCGACGGCTCCGCCATGACCCTGGTGGAGCTTGCCTCCTTACTGGGATGGGGCCTCGGCTACTTCGGACAGCCGCATATCCTCGTCCGCTTCATGGCCATCCATTCCGCCGGCGCCATCCGTAACGCGATGCGGATTGCCATGATCTGGGTCGTCATTTCCCTGGCCGCCGCCGTCCTCGTCGGCATGGTGGGACGTCCCTTCCTCAGCGGCTCGCTGACCGGCGCGGAATCGGAGACCGTCTTCCTCGTCATGACCAACAAACTCTTTTCCCCGTTCTTTGCCGGCATCGTCCTGTCCGCGGTTCTCGCCGCCATCATGAGTACTGTATCCTCGCAGCTCCTGGTGGCCTCCTCCGCCTTTGCCCAGGACATCTACCACACCATGATGCGGAAAGACGCCGGCGAAAACGAACTGGTCTGGGTGGGCCGCGTCTCCACCTTCCTGATCTCCGCCATCGCCATCGTCCTAGCGATGAATCCGGACAGCTTCATTCTCGACATCGTCGCCTATGCCTGGGCAGGCTTCGGCGCCGCCTTCGGTCCGGCCATCCTGGCGTCGCTGTTCTGGCGGCGCACCACGCGGAACGGTGTCCTGGCGGGCATCATCGTCGGCGGCCTCACCGTCCTGATCTGGAAGCAGCTCGCCCTCTTCGGCCTCTACGAAATCATTCCCGGCTTCTTCCTGTCCTGCCTCGCCATTTACATCGTGAGCAAGCTCGACCGGGAGCCGTCACCGGAAATCACCGCGACCTTTGACGCCGTGAACGGCAGCGATGCCTGACAAAGGAAGCGCAATTTCACTGTCGCCTCTTCGCCGCTGGCGAAAATCCCGAATTTGTATTATAATGATAGAGGACTCTAAAGAAAAGGAAGGAACACCATGGCAAAAAACACGCCGGTTCAGCACGTCTGCAGCTTCTGCAAGCGGCTCATCACCATCCGCGACCAGTACGACCTGCCGATTTTCGACCCGCAATCGGGCTTCGCAATCTGCAAGAGCTGCATCAAGGACATCTACCGTTTCCTGGAGGAGCATGACCAAAACGTCGAGCAGAAGCACAAGAAGAATTTTGCCGCTTCGCTGGACGCCGCGCTGGAAAAGAACAAGCCCCATATCATCAAGGAATACCTCGACCAGTACATCATCGAGCAGGACCGGGCAAAGAAGGTCCTGGCGGTGGCGGTCTATAACCACTACAAGCGCATGAAGTACGGCTACGAGACCCAGCCGGGCGAGACGGAAATCGAGAAATCCAACGTCATCATGCTGGGCCCCTCGGGCTGCGGCAAGACGGCGCTGCTGTCGCATCTCTCCACGATGCTCGACATCCCCTTCGCCGTCACCGACGCCTCCAGCCTCACCGAGGCCGGCTTCGTCGGCGCCGACGTCGAGGTGGCGGTTCGCAATCTCTACTACGCCGCCGACAAAGACATCGAGCGCACGGAGCACGGCATCATCTACCTTGACGAATTCGACAAGATTGCCCGCAAATCCGGCGAGAACAACTCCATCACCGCCGACCCCGGCCATGAGGGTGTCCAGCAGGCGCTGCTCAAGATGCTGGAAGGCAGCCAGGTGGAATTCACGGCCCGGGGCCAGCGCAAACACCCCGAAGCGCCCACCATCAAGGTCAATACCCAGAACATCCTGTTCATCGTCGGCGGCGCCTTCGTGGGCATCGACGACGTAATCGCCAAACGGCTCCAGAAGTCCGACGCCAACATCGGCTTCGGCGCCAAAGTGGAAGGCGAGAAGGACAAGGCGAAATACGACGAGCTCATCCGTCAGGTGAACCCGGAGGATTTGATGAAGTACGGCATCATCCCGGAAATCATCGGCCGCCTCCCCATCATCTGCACCCTGGAAACCCTGGACGAGAACGCCCTGCTGCGCATCCTGACGGAACCGATAAACGCGCCGGTCCGCCAGTACCAGAAACTCCTGGCCATGGACCACGTCAAGCTGGAGTTTGAGGATGCGGCGCTGCGGGCCGTGGCGAAGAAGGCCATCGAGCGCAAGACCGGCGCCCGCAGCCTCAAAGGCATCATCGAAGACGTGATGCTCGACGTCATGTTCGACATCCCGCGCTCCGCCGAGCCGCGCCGGGTGACCATCACCGAGGCCTGCATCACCGAGGGCGCCCGCCCCGAGGTCGAGTTACTGGAAGAAGACGAGGAAAGCTGGTCGGCATAAAAACAGAAAAAGGCTGATAAAATACAGGCGGTTTTGCTGCCCGTGACGATGCGTCCGGGTAAGCAAAACCGCCTGTTTTATTATCAGCCCAAAGCAATCACGCCCTCCCGGAGGGGGCTTTGTCATGGCATTGAGGCCGGCTTCATGATGCATTGCTCCCTTCGCCGAGGTTTGACTTTTGGGGAAACGAAAGGTATGATAGAGGAAACGAAGTGGATATGGACAAGGAGATGATTTTATGGAACTCGCGCTGTCCTTCAGCGACGCCGACGCCGCCCGCATCAAACACTATGCGGCGAAAAAGAATATGAATGTCCTCGACTATGCGAAACGCGCGGTGATGAAACCCATCGAAGAGGAAGATTCGCTTGCCGCACAAAACGCCGCGTATGCGGCAAAGATTGAAGAGAGCCGCAAGCAGTTTGCCGAGGGGCGGTTTGTGACAAAAACCTGGGAGGAGTTGGCGCAGCTTGCCCATGAATAAGCAATTCTCCGACCAGACATGGCAAGAGCTTGTGGAATGGGTGCATGAGGACCGCAAAACCGTAGACAAGATTTATGACTTGCTTCGCGACATCGAAAGAAACGGCGCCTCAAAAGGGATGGGCAAGCCCGAATATTTGAAGCATTTGCGGGCATGGAGCCGTCGCATCGATCAAAAGAACCGACTGCTTTACGAGGTAGACGGCGACAATCTCATGATACATTCCTGCAAAGGCCATTATGGCGACAAGTAAGAAAGGTCCGCCCCGCATACGCGGTGCATTTTTTATTCTCTTTTCCGCCGGAGCATCAAAGCTGGCTCTGCCAGCCTCCCAGCGAAAATCCTCACAGCATAAACATCACACTCACCCCGCCGGTGAAGCCTCTTTTTTTGCCGGCGAAGGCGGAGAGGTTGAGGTCGAGGGTTATGGGGGAGTTGTCGCCCGGTTTCATGGTGGCGCCGATCTCGCCGCGCAGACTGCCGCCGCTGGTGTCGGCGCCTTCGATGGCGTAGCCGTCGGCTTTGCCGGTGGCTTTGCCGTCGAGTTCGTGCTCGTAGGCGAGGCCGCCGTAGAAGCTCCACTTGTCCCGCTTCACCGTGTACCTGGCGCCGAGGCGGAGCACCTGGCTCGTCACGGCGTCGAGGTCGTAGTGACCGCCGGCGTCGAAGCTGACGCCGCGACGGCGGTTGAAGTAGTATTTGCCGGAACGCCGGATATTTCCATTGACGGCGTGCTGTGGGAGATCAAGTCTCCTACCGGAAACAGCAGGCATACGATGAAGCATACGCTTCAGAAGGCAGCGCATCAATCCAATCATGTTATCGTGGATTTAAGGAGATGCCGCAAGACGGCGCTGCCAAGGAACTTGCGCACCATTTCAACTTGTCAAGGCGAATCCGCCGCATGATAATTATTACCGCCGATGAACCAAAAAATCATTGACTTTGCGAAATAAGAGGTTTACTATAGTATTACAAGGTGCGGACCGGCGTTGAATATGCGCGGGGGCCGCACCATTTTTTGTCCCCCCGTGATGGTTCCGCTTCCTGATGCACGGATCCTTTCGCGGCAGTTTGACTTTCGGGGTGGAAATAGGTATGATAGAGGTATGAGGTGAATTATAGGTGCGAAAGATTATTTTTGACCGTGTTTTTGAATGGGACGATGAGAAGGAAAAGCTGAATGACAAAAAGCATGGCGTAGACTTCGATACAGCAGCGCGGGTATTTTTCGACGCCCATCATCTTGAATATCCTGATGAATTCCATAGCGACGAGGAAGAACGGTATATCGTCCTGGGCATGGTACGAAATGTTCTTTTTGTCGTCTGCACCGACCGGGGCGATACAACGCGCATCATATCCGCAAGAAAGGCAACTGCCAAAGAGAGGAGAGCTTATTATGGCAATCGTGCGTAAATTTATCCGAGCGGACAAACCGCTGACTCCTGAACAGCTTGAAAAACTCAACGCCTTGGAAAACCGGCCTATCGTTTTTGATGAAGACTGCCCCGAGCTGACGGACGAGCAGCTTGACAAGATAGCCGCCATGGCGCGGAAGCGCGACGCCGAGGAGGCGCGGGCGAAGGAACTTCATCTTCAACCGTTGCCGCTCAACGTCCTGCCCTCTACTATCCGCGCCGCCGAGAAGTATGGCGCCGCCGTCATGGGCCGCCTTTTGGATCTGGCGGTGCAGGACGAGGCCATGATCAAGAAGTGCCTGTGATACAACTGCCTATTGTTTCCCCGCCTCCGCCACATGCCAGTGACATGTTGCGCGCGGGGCTTTTTTTCGCGCTTATATCGCTGGGACATCAAAGATTACTCTGCCAGCCTCCCGGATCGCCGGAAGGAGACCACTGCATGATATAG